>DASXNP010000176.1:0-3522 GCA_036494985.1 Binataceae bacterium (SeqCode) | reverse complement strand
CGACGAGCGGCGGCGAGCATGCTTGCGATCGCGATCTTTTCGATTTCGATGGTTACGACGGCGCATTCCGAGGCCAAGGCAGCGGCCGCGTCGGGATCATCGAATGCTCGCGTGTGGCATTTGTCGACGACGAAACGAGCGGCGCATGAGGGATCGGGGTCCAGGACATTGATGTGATAACCCATTGACCGCGCGGCCATCGCCGTCATGCGGCCGAGTTGACCGCCGCCGAGAATGCCAATTGTCGAGCCGGGAAGGATTGCGGGCATATGCGAAGTCAGGGTTGGGAAGAGAGTGCTTCGTCGGCGCGGGCAGAGCGCCATCGGTGGAGGCGGTCGGCGAGCTGAGGATCGTGAAGGGCGAGGATCGCGGCGGCGAAAAGCGCGGCGTTGGCCGCGCCGGGCTTGCCAATAGCCATCGTCGCGACCGGAACGCCTTTGGGCATCTGAACGATCGAGAGCAACGAATCCAAGCCGCTAAGGAGCGTCGCGGGAATAGGAACACCGATGACCGGCAGTTCGCACTTTGCGGCGACCATGCCGGGAAGATGGGCGGCACCACCGGCGCCCGCGATGATCACGACCAATCCGCGAGCCTTAGCGCTACTGGCATACTCGAACATCGCATCGGGGGTGCGATGGGCCGAGACAACTTTGATCTCGAAGGGGATCTTAAGCTCAGAGAGTATTTCGCTGGCGGCCGAGAGGTACTCATAATCGCCCTTGCTGCCCATGATCACGCCGACGAGTGGAGCCGGGGTTTTTTGTAGTCGAGTCGCCATCGGGTCAGGGGTGCGTATATCCTGAGTCCATGAGAGGAAGCTGAAGTTTAACGACGCCGAGGTCGAGGTATCAAGCTAACACACAGGCGAAACTGACCTGAGACCCCCCGGGCAAAGCGCCGGCGGACAAATCTTGAACAAATCCCTTCGTCTAGATTTCTACTACGTCTAAGGAGAGGTCGTTCACCGCATCGAGAATGACTAAGCCGGACTGTCCAACTGAACCTCGCGGGCTAATCTGATGGCGACTCCGATCCCCAAAAACAACTGCGCGTTCACCTTAGCCGAGGCGCGGCGGGCTACCCACGGCGAACTTGTCGGCGACGGCAACGCGGTCGCGCGCGGGGTTTGCACGGACTCGCGGGTCGTGGAGCGCGGGATGCTTTTCGTCGCACTTGCGGGCGAGCGCTTTGACGGGCATCGGCATGTGGCGGAAGCGATGGCGAAGGGCGCGGTGGCAGCAATTGTGGCGAGGGGGCATTGCGACGCAGTCTCGAGGATCGAGGTTGGCGACACTTTGACGGCCTTGGGAGACCTGGCGCGTAATCACCTTGAGCGATTACGGAAGCGACGTGAGATCAGATCAATCGCGATAGGCGGCGCGTCCGGAAAGACGACGACCAAAGAATTGACCGCGGCGGCGCTGCGAGCGCTGCTTGGCGAAGCCTTAGCGACGCCGGGCAATTTGAACAACCGGATCGGCGTTCCTATGACGCTGTTTACCCTAGAAGACAGTGACCGCGCGATGGTGATCGAGTGCGGCACGAATAAGCGCGGCGAGATTGAAAAGATCGGAAGGATCGTCGCGCCGGACGTTGCGATGGTGCTCAACGTGGATATCGAGCACACGGAGGGACTTGGGTCCATCGAAGACGTGGCCGATGAAGAAGCGGCGTTGTTCGAATGCGCGCGTGAAGCGATCGTGTGGGGCGCCGATGAGCCCTTGCTCAAGGGAAGGCTACCGCGGTTTAGCAGGGCGATCAGCTTTGGACAATCGGAGACGGCAGATGTACGCGTGACCGCCTATCGGCCAACCGCCGATGGCGGAGGGGTCGTCGGCATTCAATTGGCGCCCGAGCTAGTCGACGGCAAACGGCCGTCGACGATCGAAGTCGCGCTGCGCCTGGCGGGCACAACTTCGGCGTGGAATTGCGCGGCGGCTCTGGCAGGGACCATCGCAACGCTAGGGCGACCGATCGCAGATGAAGAGTTGAAGACGACGTCGGCGGCGCTCGGGCGGGTACAACCGGTTGAAGGACGCATGGTCATTCTAAGGTTCGGCCCGATCAAGGCGATCGACGACAGTTACAACGCGAATCCTCGATCAGTGAAAGCCGCGCTGAAGACGGCCCGAGAAATGGCGAGCCGCGAAGGATCGCGGCTTGTTGTGGCACTGGGCGATATGCTCGAGCTAGGCGAGCTATCGAAAGACTCGCACCGTGAAATGATTGGTGATGTCGCTGATGCGAATCCTGCCGTCTTCATCGCGGTCGGGCCCTGCACAGGCAAAGAGTTGATCGCAAGCGCCGGGGCACTTTCGAACGCCTGTGAGGTGGTGATAGCGGCAGACGCAGCGAAGGCGGCGCAGAGGCTATCGGAAATCGCCCAGGCCGGGGATTTGGTATTGATCAAAGGTTCACGCGGGATGGGAATGGAACTCCTAGTTAGACAGCTGGAAAACTCAGTCGAATAAACCCTCGCTATAGCTCAGTGCTGGGTTTCATAAATTGTGGGGATAACAGACATCGTTTCAACGCGGACAGTGTCGGGGACTGCCTAGGTCCGGAGTTCTTCGGAGCGTCAGTGATTCACTGCGAGTGCCCTCGCGCTTGCATAATTGCCCGTCAGCCGAAGCGAGAACGCAGATCCAGGCGGGCTCTGTGCGCGGGCATTGCGAGCGAACCTTTGAGCTGCGCCTCGCGAAGGCAAGACGAAAGTGAAACGATCTCTCTGATTGATACACATAACGAGTTCGAGAACTCGGTTTGCTTTGGTTATCAGTCATCGTTGAAAGGTGGCGCAATTCTGAGGAAGAGCCGATATCTGATGTTGATGCGCGGCCTCGCGATCCAAATTACACCGTCCCGCGCCATCGCCTTAAGTGCAAGAAAGAACAATCCCTTAGCCGGCCACGAGTCTCTCCTCCGCGACGCCGATACTTACGCTTGACGTAACGCATAATTCCCACTTATCACTACTAATAATCGTCGGCTATCGGGATAAGCGCACCAGGGATTTCGCTGCGGGAAAACGTGTCAAAGCTTTCTCTGGAATCGAACGCCTAGCGCGTCTCAAGCTCGACCGTTTGGAATCCGCCACCATGCTGAAGGACCTTGCCGCACTGCCCGGCAATCGTCTCGAGGCACTCGCCGGTGACCGAAAGGGCCTATAGCATCCGCATCAATGACCAATGGCGGATTTGCTTCCAATGGCCCGAGCGTTCGCCAGGGCCGCTCAACGTAGAGATCGTGGATTATCACTAGGGAGAAACATCGTGGCACTCACCGCTATACACCCCGGCGAGCACTTGGCCGAAGAGCTCAAAGAACTCCGCATGAGCGCGGCCACGCTTGCGCGCCAGCTCAATGTGCCAACCAACCGCGTCACCGCTATTTTGAACGGTCGGCGGGCAATCACTGCCGACACGGCCCTACGCCTGGCCCACTTCTTCGGCACAACTGCCGAATTCTGGCTAAATCTGCAGAGCCTGTACGCGGGGCGGTATTTGGTTGGTGTGTTCG
>DASXNP010000175.1:0-3127 GCA_036494985.1 Binataceae bacterium (SeqCode) | reverse complement strand
GTCGGCGAAATCCTCGAACGACCGCGCCCGCGAGCGCATCGCACTGGAACCAATTGCGGGCAGCACCGGAGGCTCGGGATACTCGTCCTCGATATACTCATTGATAATCGTCGAGTCGTACACGGTAGTGTCGTCGTCGACCAGCACCGGCACTCGCCCGAACGGATTCAGGCGCACAAAGTCGGGCTTGCGATTTTCGTGTTGGGTAAGATCGACCGTAACCAGGTCGTAGGTGAGCGCCTTTTCGGCCAGCACGATACGCACCTTTTGACCGTAGGGGCAGGACAGGAAGTCATAGAGTTTGATCATTTTGGGGCAAGTCCCTTATTCGGCTTGCGCCGCGACGGTAATCTTCAAGCTGGCTTCAACCTCGGAATCGAGCTTGACCGGCACCGTGAATTCACCGAGCTGCTTGATTGGCTCGGGCAGGTGAATCTTGCGCCGCTCGATATCGAGACCCTTTTCACGGATCGCGCGTTCGATATCGATATTGGTGATCGAGCCGAACAGCTTGCCCTCCTCACCGGCGCGCGCATGGAGAGTAAGCGAGAGCGCTTCGATCTTTGTCTTTATCGCGAGTGCGTCGTTGCGCTTCGACTCGCGCCGATGCGACGCGATCCGCTTCTGATGCTCGAAGGCTTTGAGGTTCTTCGGATCCGCCTCGACCGCAAGCTTCCGCGGCAACAAATAATTGCGCGCGTATCCGGCGCGAACCTTGACCACGTCGCCGGTGTTGCCCAGGTTGGGCAGGTCCTCATTAAGTATGACTTGAACGTTCATTATCTTGATCGCCTCGTTTCCGTCCCGAACATTCTCCAATTCTCGTCCCCATTCCTTGCAGGGGAAGGGGTCCAGGTTCTGGTCCTCCGGCGACAACGGGAGCCGGTCCGGACACTGGCTGCAGGGGTCATTCCCTGCCTCAGAAAAAATCGCCCAGGTTATTTGCCTCCGGACTCGGCGGCTTCAGCCGCCGAAAATCGATCCACATATCGAACACACCCGCGACACAAACAATCGCGGCGACCACCGGCTGCGCGAACACGACGAAGTAAATTATCCCGCGCACGATCGCCGGAACCGCCAGCGTATGAAAATAAAATCCGACTATCGCCAGCCCCTGGCAGAAATAAATCGCCGCCACGCAGATAAATCCGTTGAGCGCGATATCGGCGACCGCGCCGATCGGAATAAATAATCCAAATCCGCTCGCCAGCAGCAGCCAGACCAGCCACTCCGACGCCGACCATCGCGACAAATCGCCGAACAGGTTGTAGGTCAGCCGCTGCGGCCCGGCCCATCGCCAGAACACGCGAAGATTCACGAGCATTGCGCCGGCGGCCAAAATCAGCGCGAACGCCGGCAACAGGCGCACCATCTCCGCAACCATGGTCGCCTGTGTGTCGGCCGGAATTGGCGCCGATTGAATTCCGAGCAGCTTGTAGAGCTCTTGTCCGCGGGAGATCATCTGCGCGAATTGCTCGTGGACCGTTTTGACAAGCGCGTCGGGACCGCCGATTAACACCAGCGCCGCAATCACCGCGGCCGTGACCATCGCTCCCGCGCATACCGCGGTAATCAACTCGAATGAGGAACGCCGCTCAAGCATGTAGCACGCGATCGCAGTCGCCAGACCGAAAGAAACGAGGTAGGCGAGACCAATGAATGGTCCGCCCAGCAGCGCGACCAGTCCCGCCGCAAGCAGGACCGCGATAATCGCGCGGAGGTTCGGCCGCGGGCGTCCGACTGCGTAGACAAGAATCGGCGCCGGTGCGAAGAACATCGCGATCTCGCCGATCAGCGGTATCGCGCGCCCGGCGAGGAACAACGCCCCCGCCAACGCGGCCGCGCGAACCATCCCAATTACAGCTTTGCGAGTCACTGTAAAAAAGTTGAGGTCAAATTCCCAAGGTCGAGAACGGCAGCAACGCGAGCACCCGCGCGCGCTTGATCGCCACCGCAAGTTGGCGCTGATGCTTCGCGCAATTGCCCGAGGTCCGGCTCGGAACTATCTTGCCGCCTTCGGTGATAAAGCTGCCGAGCGTGCGTACGTCCTTGTAATCGACATGGAGCGTCTTGTCGGCGCAGAAGCGGCACACCTTGCGCCGCCCACCCGGACGCCGGCGCATCCCGCCGCCGCGCCCATCGCCGCCGCGCCCTTCGCCACCGCGGCCCTCGCCGCGATCGCCGCCATCGGGGCGCGGAGCATAGCGTCCACGGCCTTCGCCGCCTCGTTCAGATCTTTCCTCGTCTGCCATTTAGAATCCTTACCAAAAAAAATTTAATCACGAAGCGTTCTTCGTCTGTCCGTATCTGTTGAGTCTCGCGGCCTCAATTCTCGTTCCCCTTCCTTCACAGGGAAGTGGTTAGGTTCCTTCTTCTTGCTCCACTGACTCAGCAATCACCTCGAACGCTGCATCTCTCTTTAATCCCGCTTTCAGCGCTCTCAGCCGTCCCGATACCTTCACCTGCCGTCCCGGCTTGAGGATCTCTTTTGCTGCGAGCGCCGGATCGCCGGTCATTACAATCCCGAGTTTCAGTTCCTCGCCGGGCGTGCCGCAATCGACGATGAATCGAATCACCGGCGTCCCTGCTGGCGTAACCCGCACTTCGGGCTGATTGACCAGCCGGCCGCCGAGCTCAATCCGGTTGCCTGCCACCCCCACCTTCCGGCTCGCCAAGCTCGTCCGCCGCCGCTTCCATTATCTCCTCGGGAGCATCTTCGATCTTTTCCTCGCGCGACGCCGCGAGCTGAGCCATCCGCGCTTCCTGCGCCGCCTTAGCCTCTGCCATGCGGCGGTTGCGCGCCTCGAGTTCCTCGCGCGCCTTCGCCACGTCGGCGTCGTCATCGACTAGCACTGACAGGTAGCGCAGCACCGCGTCTGAGAGCCGCAAATTACGCTCGACCTCGTTCATCACCGGGCCGGGCGAAACATAGTCGAGGCGAACATAGAAGCCGCGCCGCTCGCCCTTGATCTTGTAGGCGAGTTCGCGCGAGCCCCACTCCTCGGTTTCGATCATCTCGCCGCTGCCGGCGCTGATGATTCCCTCGTAGCGCTTGATTGTTTCCTTGATTTGGGGGTCGCCCGAATCAGGGCGGAGAATAAAAATAGTTTCGTAGCGCCTCACG
>DASXNP010000174.1:0-11005 GCA_036494985.1 Binataceae bacterium (SeqCode) | reverse complement strand
TCGGCGCGGGCAAGACCGAGCATCCGCGGCTCTTTTTCGACCGCGCCAATTCGTCAGGCTCGCCGTCCCGGACTGCGCGGCGTGCCGGTGCAAGAGTCAACAACGCCGATCCGCTCGCCGTGCTCGACTATGGCAAGTCCGCAACCGAATGGGTGGCATCGTCAAGCCCTGCGCCGATTGCTCCAAGGGCGCCCGCGCACGACGTCGCACCACCCGACAACACCACGGCGGTTGAAGCTCCGCTGCAGGGAACGATCGTTTCGATTGACGTAAACGAGGGCGACTTGGTGCGCTGCGGGCAGCAGCTCTTGGTCATGGAAGCGATGAAGATGGAGCACGTGATCAACGCGCCGGTAAGCGGTTTCGTCCGTCAACTCATGGTCTCCAAGGGCGAAGCAGTGTTCGAAGGTCATCCGCTCGCATTCATCGAGCCCGCCGAGGTCGATGCCGTAAAGGCCTCTGAGGCAACCGCCATTGACCTCGACCGCGTCCGTCCGGACCTCGGTGAAGTCAAAGAGCGTCACGCAATCGGACTGGACCAATCACGCCCCGACGCAGTCGCGCGACGCCGCAAGACCGGCCAGCGCACCGCGCGCGAAAACATCGAAGACTTGTGCGATGCGGGCACGTTCATCGAGTACGGCCCGCTGGTGATCGCCGCGCAGCGCCGGCGCCGCTCGCTTGACGATCTAATCAAGCGGACGCCTGCCGACGGCATGGTGGCAGGCGTCGGCCGCGTCAACGGCGCGCTCTTCGATGAATCCGCTTCGCGGTGCATCCTCATGTCCTACGATTACACTGTGCTCGCCGGCACGCAGGGGCAGCAGAACCATCGCAAGAAAGATCGGATGTTCGAGATCGCCGAGAAGTCGCGCTTGCCGGTGGTCTTCTTCACCGAGGGCGGCGGCGGACGACCGGGCGATACCGACGGCGTCGGGGTCGCCGGACTCGATTGCATGGCGTTTGCGTATTGGGGCGCACTGAGCGGCCTCGTGCCGCTGGTGGGAATCAACTCGGGGCGGTGCTTTGCCGGCAACGCCGCGCTTCTCGGATGCTGCGACGTGGTGATTGCGACGAAGAACTCCAACATCGGGATGGGCGGCCCTGCGATGATCGAAGGCGGCGGGCTGGGAATTTTTCGCCCCGAGGAAGTCGGGCCGATGGAAGTCCAGACCGCCAATGGGGTCGTCGATATTGCGGTAGCCGACGAAGCAGAGGCGGTCGCGGCGGCCCGCAAGTACCTGTCCTATTTTCAAGGACCGATTCGAGAGTGGGACTGCGCCGATCAAAGATTGTTGCGCAGCAGCATCCCTGAGAACCGGCTTCGCGTTTACGATGTGCGCGCCGTCATCGAAACCATGGCCGATACCGGCAGCGTGCTCGAGCTTCGGCGTCAGTTCGGCTTGGGAATCGTCACGTCGCTCATCAGAATCGAAGGCCGCCCGGTCGGCGTCGTTGCGAATAATCCGACTCACCTGGCCGGTGCGATCGACAGCAACGGCGCCGACAAGGCCGCGCGTTTCATGCAGCTGTGCGACGCTTTCGACATTCCGCTGCTTTTTCTGTGCGACACTCCCGGCATCATGGTCGGACCGGAAGTCGAAAAAACCGCGCTCGTGCGTCATGCGGCGCGCATGTTCGTCACCGGCGCGAGCATTACAGTTCCGTTTTTCACGATCATCTTGCGCAAGGGATACGGCCTCGGCGCGCAAGCGATGGCGGGCGGCAGCTTTAAGGCACCGATGTTCACGGTCTCATGGCCGACCGGCGAATTCGGCGGGATGGGGCTCGAAGGAGCCGTTAAGCTGGCCTACCGCAACGAGCTGGCGGCGGTCTCCGATCCGGCCGAACGCACCAGGCTGTACAACGAGATGGTCGAGCGAATGTATCAGCACGGCAAAGCCGTGAACGTCGCGTCGACCTTCGAGATCGACGACGTGATAGATCCCGCCGACTCGCGCAAATGGATCGCGACCGGATTGCGGGCCGCGCCTCCCGCTTCGCCCACCACCGGAAAAAAGCGCCCCTGCATCGACACCTGGTAGCGAGAATTTCGGCCTCGGATTCGGCCGCAAGCAACGCCTAGCGCGCGGCGAAGGCGGCGGGCGCGAGGTGGTACATCACCAGGAAATCCGTCACCCCATAATCGCGCCCGAGCTGCTGCAACATGGTGGTCGCCTGACTGCGATGGTGCGTTTGATGATTGAAGAAATGCGCCATCGCGAACCACAGCGGATGCACCCGCTCCAGCCCCTGGCTATTGCGGTAGCGCATCGAGGCGTCGAGCATCGCCGGGGTCAGCTCCGCAAGCCAGGCGTTTAAAACCGCGTCGGTCGCTTCCCGCTCGCGCCGCAACTCGGCGAAATCCGAGTACAACTCGCGCCCGTGCTCTCCCAGGACCGGCTCCAGTTTCGCTCCGTGGTACGCGCGAAATCGCAAGGGCGTGTTTTCGGCGAACCGGCTCATCCAGTGGCGATCGGTCAGCAGGAGGTGGTTTAGGGTTCGGTGAATCGAATGGAAAAAAGCTCCGAGGTCGCGGGTGCGCTCCCCTTCTGAGAGCGACCCTGCGATCTCGTAGAGTCTCAAATCCGACCATGCGTTGTATTCGCCCATCAAGCGAAACTGCTTAAGATGCGACGAGGACTCGGCCGCGCAGGTCTCGCTGTTGCGCCCGGGCTTTAGGGGTTCCGCCATATCACTTTATATATGTTGTTTAATGTTGATTCACAAGCCCCGCGGCGGGAGGACAATCCTCGGTACTCAGTTGGCTCGGGAGAATTCCTCTCGGCAAATAACTCCGTTATGCTGACTGCCCGAAGCGATGAAAATCCTCGAAAGCAACGGCAGGGCGACCGGGGTCTTCCGGTTCGGATTCTGATCGATGCGCGACTATCTCCAGGCAATCTGGCGCAGCAGATACTTCTGGCTGTCGCTCGTCAAGATCGACCTGCGCAACCGCTATCGGCGCTCGGCACTCGGGATCGGATGGTCGCTGCTTCATCCGATCGTAACGACCGTGATCTACTGTATGGTTTTCCCTACCATCTTCCACTTGAGTCTGCATACCTACGCCCCGTTCCTACTGGCCGGATTGGTGTTCTGGAACTACGTCTCCAGCGTGGCGATCAGCGGCTCGCAATGCCTCTATCAGGCCGAATCGTACATTCGCCAATATCCCGCTCCGATGGCCATCTATCCGCTTCGCGCGACGTTGGGGGGCACCGTCCATTTTCTGTTCGCGCTGGCGGTGGTGTTGGGGTTGCAATTGATCGTCAACGGATTCGCCCACCCGCTGACCCTCTTGAGCCTCGTACCGGCGCTTTTGATCATCTTCCTGATGGTCTGGTCGATGTCCACCCTGACCGGTTTCTCGCACGTGTTCTTCCCCGACACCCAGCACTTGGTCGAGGACGGACTTCAGATTCTGTTTTTCGCCACGCCGATCATCTACAAGCTCTCCGCGATCGAGGCCAGTCCGCTTTACAGATTCGTCAAGTTCAACCCCATGGTCTATCCGCTTGACCTCCTGCGCTCGCCGATCCTCGACGGACGAGTGGCTTCGCCCGCCAGCTTCGGACTGGCCGCGGCCTTCTCGGCGATACTCTTCGTCGGCGCCGTCTTCACTCTGGGCGGGCTTCAAAAGAAGCTGATCTTTTACCTTTAGACTGGAATAGCGCAGCTAATAGAAACCAGGCCGCTCCAGCTCGATGCCTCATATTAGGATCAACCATGCTTCGCTGATTTTCAGGCTTCGCCAGAGCCGGCGAATCCCGATCAAGGAATGGATCGTCCGATGGATGTTTCGCCGATCGCGCAACCCGCTCATCGAGGTGCGCGCGCTCGAGGATTTGAATCTCCAAGTCGACGACGGCGAGCGGATCGGCGTCATCGGCGCAAACGGCGCCGGCAAAAGCACCCTGCTCAAGCTGATCGCGGGCGTCTATCAGCCTACCTCCGGCGAATGCGACATCACAGGCCAGATCAGTTCGCTCTTTGATCTCGCGCTCGGTTTCGAGATGGATGCGAATGGCTGGGAAAACATCTCTTTCCGCAGTTACCTCCAAGGCGAGACTCCGCGCACCGTCGCGTCGAAGCGACAGGCGATCGCCGACTTCAGCGAACTGGGCAAGTTCCTCGACATGCCGGTCCGCTACTACTCCGCCGGTATGCAAGTCCGCCTCGCCTTCTCGATCGCCACCGCCATCGAACCCGAAATCCTTCTAGTGGACGAGGTCCTGAGCGCCGGCGACATGGCCTTTCAACAGAAGGCCCGCGCCCGGATGCGCGAGATGATGACCCGCGCGCGCTTGATGGTCATGGTCAGTCACGACTTGGGGTCGATTAGCGAACTATGCACGCGGGCAATCTGGCTCGACCACGGAAAGATCAGACAGTCGGGTGCTACTGCGGAAATTATCGCGGCCTACAAGCGATTCATGAGTGGCAACCCCAGCCGCATCGCCGCCGCCTGAGCTCCGTAAGCGCAGCCGCACCTGCTCCTAAGACCGAGTGCCCGCAGCGGGGCGAGCGTTTAGGGTGGTTAGGTTGACGTCCAATTTCTTCATCGATCGCCGCTTCTCGCCAAGCAAGTTGGATTCGTCCAGAGGTCATCCGGGGGGGGCGCCCAGCCCAGACTTTGCCCTCCGCACAATGCCGCAGCCTCGCTTAACCGAGCCTCAGGCGCCCCCCCTACCGGTTATCGAGCCTCGGCACGAAGCCATTTGGGGACGCCCGTAGAGCCGATTGACCAGGCGGCCAAACGCGTCGGGAAATTCCATTAGCCCTTGATTTGTCGTCGGTAGCGACCTCACGGTATGGTCCGCCAATGGTGCCGAGCTTGACGATCGCGAATCACCGCCGTCAGGCCGCTACGGGATAGATCGGGCGGCTTCCAGGTCGGGAGCCGGTCCTCGGCTCTGGTCCGGCCAGCAACAACGCGCTTGCGGAGCTCGCTCGCTGCGTCCTCCTTGCCGGTTCAGTCGGCCGCTTCCCATCGCGTCAAAGCGGAATTATAGTGCATTGGTCGAATTGAACGAGCGTATGTCATCGCCCACCGCAAAGGCGCACGCCACACCCAAGGCGATTGCCCTGCGCAACCACGCTGTCAGCCCCGCCTATCTGAAGCTGCTCGGTGAGCGAGTGCGCGACGCACGCGCCCGCCATGGGATGACCCGTCGGATGCTTGCGCGGGATTCGGGAATATCGGAACGCTACCTGGCGGAGTTGGAAAGCGGACGCGGAAATCTGTCGATCACTCTGATGAGGCGGCTGGCGAACGCGATCGACATTCCGCTATCGGAGCTCGTCAGCGACGAGCCGGCCCATCCGCTCGAGTACACGTTGCTCATCGAGCGGCTGCGCCGCCTTAAACCCAAAGAATTGCGTGAAGCCGCGTCGCTTCTCGCCGAGCGTTTCGGCGATCGCGCGTCCCGTTCGCAGCGAGTAGCTCTGATCGGTCTGCGCGGGGCGGGCAAGAGCACCCTCGGCGCCGCGCTGGCAAAGCATTTGCGCTGGTCCTTCGTTGAGATGAGCCGCGAGATCGAGGCCGAAGCGGGCGTCAGCGTCGATGAGATTTTCGAATTGTGGGGTCAAGCGGCTTATCGACGCCTTGAGCAGCGCGCGCTCGATCGAATCCTGCGCACCAAAAGCCCCATCGTGCTTGCCGCCGGCGGCGGGCTGGTCTCCGAACCCGCGACCTTTCAGCGGTTGCTCGACTCGTGCTACACGGTCTGGCTTCAGGCCACGCCGCAACAACATTGGGATCGCGTCATTGGTCAAGGCGATTACCGCGTGCAGCGAAGCGGCGACGGCGAGGCCTTAAGCGACATGCGCCGGATTCTCTCCCAACGCAAAGCGTCGTACGGCAAAGCCGACGCGCGCTTGGACACCAGCGGCAAGACGCCGCGTCAGTGTCTGCAGCAACTGATCGACTTGTGCACCAGACGCGGTACCTCAGCCCGCAGCGGGCCCCGACGGCGCTCTGCATAATGATGCTTGCAGGCACGAGCTTTACTATGCATTATAATGCATCCAGCGGGAGAACCTCAGAACCATGATGATCGACTTTCGCACCGACCCGTCTCGATATCGCCATTGGAAACTGCGCTGCGAGGGCGCTACCGCCACGCTCGCCATGGACGTTGACGAGGGCGGCGGGCTCGAGCCGGGCTACGAACTCAAGCTGAACTCGTACGATCTGGGGGTTGATATCGAACTCAACGACGCGGTGCAGCGCTTGCGCTTTGAGCATCCGGAGATCAGAAGCGTGATCATTACCTCGGGCAAGGAACGGGTTTTCTGTGCCGGCGCCAACATCAGAATGCTTGCCCAGGCAAGCCATCCGTTCAAAGTGAACTTTTGCAAGTTCACCAACGAAACCCGCATTGCGATCGAGGACGCGACTCGGAATTCGGGTCAGTTCTACTTGACCGCGATCAGCGGTTCGTGCGCCGGAGGCGGCTACGAACTGGCGCTTGCCACCGACTACATATTGATGGCCGACGACCGATCGACCAGCGTCTCGCTTCCGGAGCTGCCGCTGCTCGCAGTGCTCCCCGCAACTGGCGGATTAACCAGACTGGTGGATAAGCGCAGGGTGCGAAAAGATCGGGCAGACTTCTTCTGCACCACCGCGGAGGGAGTCAAAGGCAAGCGCGCGGTCGATTGGCGGCTGGTGGACGAAATGGTCGCCCGCACCCAAATGAGTGAAGCAGTAGCGCGGCGGGCTACCGAGTTCGCGGCGCGCTCCGATCGCCCGGCCAACGAACGCGGAATCTTGCTTGGTCCACTCTTACGCGATATCGGTGCGCAAACGATTAAATACGACCACCTTGCCGTAGAGCTCGATAGACAAAGGTCGGTTGCAACCCTGACCGTAAGCGGACCGGCGCGGCCCGCGCCTTCGCGGGAAGAGCTCCACAATCTCGGTTGCGAGTTCTATCCGCTGGCGGTTGCTCGCGAACTCGAGGACGCGATCCTCCATCTACGCTGCAACGAAGAGACGATCCACACCTGGGTTTTTCGGACGCGCGGCGATGCTGGTCTGGTATACTCATACGACCAGCTTTTGATCGAGAACTCAGGTGACTGGCTGGTTCGTGAAATTCGACTCTACCTCAAGCGGGTCTTGAAGCGGATCGATGTCAGCTCGAGATCGATCTTCGCCTTGATCGAGCCAGGCTCGTGTTTTGCCGGGACGCTGTTTGAGATCGCACTAGCGGCCGATCGCACTTACATGCTGCGCGGCACGGGCCGAGGAGAACAACTCCCGCCATCCGCGATTTGGCTGACGGAAATGAATTTCGGTGCGCTGCCCATGGGCAATGGGCTGTCGCGGCTGGCAAGCAGGTTCACCGGCGAGCCGAAACAAACCGATGAGCTGCACAAGCGCCTAGGTGCGGAGATCGATGCGACGCTGGCCGAACAGCTCGGACTGGTGAGCTTCACGCCGGACGATATCGACTGGGAAGACGAGGTGCGCCTTGCGATCGAAGAACGTGCAGCGTTCTCCTCTGACGCGCTAACGGGAATGGAAGCATCACTGCGATTTGCGGGGCCGGAGACCCTCGAGACCAAGATCTTTGGACGCCTTTCGGCTTGGCAGAACTGGATTTTCCAGCGCCCCAACGCGGTGGGCGAAAAAGGCGCGCTGAAGCTGTACGGCACTGGAAGGCGCGCCGAGTTTGATGCAAGGAGGGCCTGATGTCGATCAACTATTCGGATCGAATTCCCAACAACGTGCGTCTCTCCGACGACCGCCGGCTGCAGCGCGCGCTGGAGAACTGGCAACCGCGGTTTGCGAATTGGTGGGACGAGATGGGGCCGGAAGGGTTCCAAACTTCGGATGTTTATCTGCGCACCGCGACTTCGGTAGATGCGCAGGGCTGGGCTACGTTCGGGTATCTCAAAATGCCCGACTACCGTTGGGGGATCTTTCTCGCCGAGCCGGAGGCGGATCGGCGCATCGTGTTCGGCGAGCACAAGGGCGAGCCGGTGTGGCGCGAAGTGCCAGGCGAACATCGCGCCGCGCTACGCAATCTGATTGTTACGCAGGGCGATACCGAGCCGGCATCGGTGGAACAGCAGCGCCATCTTGGACGGACCGCGCCGTCGCTCTACGACTTGCGCAATTTGTGTCAGGTCAACGTCGAAGAAGGACGTCATCTGTGGGCAATGGCCTATCTACTCCACGCCTACTTCGGCCGCGACGGACGCGAGGAAGCCGAAGCCTTGCTCGATCGGCGATCGGGCAGCCCCGACAACCCGCGCATCCTGGGTGCTTTCAATGAGCGCACGCCCGACTGGCTCTCGCTCTTCATGTTTGCCCACTTCACTGATCGCGACGGGAAGTATCAGCTTGGGAGCCTGGCAGAATCCGGATTCGATCCGCTCTCGCGAACCTGCCGCTTTATGCTGACCGAAGAAGCCCATCATCTTTTCGTTGGCGAGGCCGGCGTCGGCCGGGTGGTAGCGCGCACCTGTCAGTTGATGAGAGAACACGATACCGAGCGGGTTGGACCGCACGGCGGAATCGATCTCGACGTCATTCAGAGGTATCTCAATTTCCATTTCTCGGTGTCTCTCGATCTGTTCGGATCCGAGCTTTCGACCAACGCGGCGAACTACTACGGCGCAGGGCTGAAGGGCAGATTCAAAGAAATGAGCTACGACGACGATCATCAACTCAGCGCCAATTCTTACCGGGTGTTCAAGCCGGACCACGGAATGATCATTGAGTCCGCCGAGCCGGCGCTCATCGCGCTGAATGCAACTCTGCGCGATTCGTACGTTGGCGACTGCGAACGCGCAATGAAGCGTTGGAACAAGATCATCGCGGAAGCCGGCGTGGGGTCTCGGTTGAAATTGCCCCATCGGGCCTTTAATCGGGCAATTGGCCAATTCAGCGGTGTCAGCGTGACTCCCGAAGGCAGCATCATTTCCAAAGAGGAATGGCAGCTTCAAAAGTCGCGATGGCTACCGACCAGTGCAGATTTGGAATTGGTGGCGTCGCTCATGAAGCCCGAGATCCGGGCGGGAAAATTCAGCTCATGGATCGCGCCGCCGGCGCGGGGGATCAACCACAAGCCGATCGAGTTCCCCTACGTGTTGGGGAATCCGTAGGTGGGGGCGGAGCGGCCGCGCATGAGTCTCGAACCGGACCGTGAGCATATAAAGAGCCTGAGCTCGCGAACCACGCTTTCGCGGCGCGACTTCGTTGTGAAGAGCCTGGCAGCCGGTTTTGCGTTGGCAGCGCTGCCCGTGTCCGCCGAAACGATCACCACCGACAGCCAAGGGCTGACGGCCGGTGAAGTCAAGGTTCCAGCTGAGGGTGGTGAGATTCCGGCGTATCGCGCTATGCCCGCACGGCGCGGACCGTTCGCTACCATACTGGTGGTGCACGAAGTATTCGGGGTGCACGAACACATTAAAGATATCTGCCGTCGGTTGGCCAAGCTCGGATACTTCGCGGTGGCTCCCGCGCTGTATGCGCGCGAGGGCGATGTTTCCTCCCTAAGCGACGTGCAAGAGATTCTAAAGATCGTGAGCAAAGTACCCGACCAGCAGGTCGCGTCGGATCTCGACGCGACCGTAGGTTGGTCGAAGAGCACGGGCAGCGCCGATACGGCCAGGCTCGGGATCACGGGGTTCTGCTGGGGCGGTAGACAGGTGTGGTTGTACGCCGCACACAATCCAAACCTCAAGGCGGGCGTCGCCTGGTACGGGCCGCTCAGATTTCCGAAAGCTGATGCCGCGCGCCAGGACCCGCTCGATCTGGTACCGCGCATCAACGCCCCGATACTCGGTCTTTACGGCGGCTCTGACCCGGGGATTCCGGTTGCGCAGATTGAAGCTATGCGCGCGGCGCTGAAGGCGATGAATAAGCCGTCGGAGATCGTAATCTATCCCGATACGCCGCACGGCTTTAATGCGGATTACCGCGCAAGCTATCGGGCTCCGCAGGCTCACGACGGTTGGCAGCGGATGCTAGCCTGGTTCAAAGATCACGGTGTCGCATAAAGCGCCAAGCGTTCCCTAAACTCCGCGACAGCGGTTCATTACCTCTCAACCTGCGCCCAGGGCGCGAGCTGTGCGCGCCAATCACCAGGCCCACGGTGACCAGCTTGTTCTTCGCGCCGATCCCATTTTACCCAACGCAGCAATCCTCCCGGCCTCGACGATCACACCGCCGCGAAGCGCGACGTCGGGCTGATGCCGAAGCCCGCCTTTCCCATCGGCGCCGTCTCCAGTGCGAACTACCGAGTGGAATGACGACCGCGTACCGATTCCGTGCCGCAGCAAGTCGTAGACACAGCCCTTCGAGAACGAGGGGCGTGTGTCAAACGAGGAATCCTGCCCTTTAAGGGTTTTCAGCCTTCGAGAAGTCGCTCTCAGTCATTTACCCGGCGATCTGACTCGCCGATCGATCGCTCACTCGGCTCAACCTCCCTTGGGAAGACCCAGCACGCGCTCACCGATAATGTTGTGCTGAATCTGATTCGTGCCGGCATAGATTGTGGGGCCGCGCGCGGCGAGCATCCGAAACGACCACTTTCCCTTGTCGATTGCGAACGGCGACCCGTATTCGAACTGGCTGTAGGGGCCGAGCAGCTCCATCGCATAGAGGGCGATTTTCAGGCCGAGCTCGGTGCCACATAGCTTCATCATCGAGCCTTCCGGACCGGGAGGCAGACCCTTGAGCTGGCGAGTCAATTGTCGGTAGCCGGTGTACTTCAAGGCGGCCGCCTCGGAGGCAAACTCCGCTACTTTCTGCCGCACGTCGGAATCATCCCACGCGGTTTTGCCATCGCGCCCAACGCGTTTGGCCAGCGAGATCAATTCCTTCACTTCTTGCATCGCGCCACCCTGCCCCGCGCCACCGCGTTCGAACATCAAAGTGGTCAATGCCACCTGCCAGCCATTGTTCTTCTCGCCGACTAGGTTCTTGCGCGGAACGCGGACGTCTTCGAAGAAAACCTCGTTGAATCCCTTGCCACCGGTCATCTGG
>DASXNP010000173.1:0-3603 GCA_036494985.1 Binataceae bacterium (SeqCode) | reverse complement strand
GTGGCGCTTGCAGGTCAAATTCATGAAGTATCGTTGCGCGAAGATTCGAGCCACGAGTTCGCGCCGGGCTTAAGTGAGCTTGGCGCGCCGGTGTCGGTGGCGACGCGGATCCTGAAACTCACCGACGCGATGGAAGTGTTTGCGTCTGGAAACGCGCATGGAGTCCCGGATCCGATACCGATGGCGGCGATCGGGCACGACGGGGGCGGAAGGGTCGGTGTGATCGCTTTTGACGTTCGCGACGATCTGCTGACGGACCCCGATCGTACCGAACCCCTGCTGATCGCCATCAAACTGATCAAACAGCTCTCTGCGCCGCCGGAGTTGCAGATCGTGCAAACCGGCAGATTCGCAACCGTCACGCTGGAAGGGCCGTCGGTTATGACCGCCCCCGATGGTTCGCGAAGCATGCTGACGCCCCAGGCGGGTATCGCGCAGTTCCGTCCGACCCTGGCCGGTCTCTACAAAATAAGCGCCCCCGGCACCATCCGACGGGTGTACGCGAATTTCTACGACGCGGGCGAATCGGACATCCGGGTGCAACCGGTGAGCGAGGCCGCCAAGCGGACCTTGTTGCATCGGACCAGCGCACCATCACGTACCTCACAAGCGCTTCGCTTGACGCCGATTCTGGTCGGGATCGCGATGGCTGCGCTGCTGATTGAATCGATTCTGCTCGCGCGAACCGCCCTTCTGGCAGCAGGATGGTACCGTGTTTGAGCGGCCGCTGGGCTTGACGCTGCTGGTCCTGATGCCGCTCTTGGCGGCCGATGGCATTGCGGCGCTGCGCCGCGGACACCGTCGAGCCGGACTGATTTCTTGCATTCTGCGCTGCGCTGGGTTTGCGACCTTGGTGATGCTGATCGCGGGCCTTAAAATTCGTTCGTCAGTCAGCGCAAGTCAGCAAGCGATCGTGGTGGCGATCGATCAGTCGGGGTCGATCGCGTCGGATCAGTCGCAGTGGATGCGCTCCCAGATCGCGCAACTGCGCGGGGCCATGGATCCGCGAGATCGGCTTGCTGTAGTCGGATTTGGGAGCGACGTAAGACTGCTCGCGCCGATGGAAGACCCGCGCATGGTTCGACGCCTCGACGGGGCGGCGCAAGCCGATTCGACCGACCTCGAGCGGGCGATTACCGCCTCGATGGGACTGTTCGGAGATGGGTTCGAAAAGAAGATCGTTTTGCTAAGCGACGGAAACCAGACCAAGGGTAACGTGCTCGCGGAGGTGCCGGAGGCGGCAGCGCAGAGTATTAGGATATTCACCTCCGCCCCGCCTCCATCGAGCATCGAGCGGATCGCGCTGACTAGCTTCGAGACTCAATCAAGAGTGCGTGCCAAGCAGAGCTTTGGACTGCGAATTGGAGTCGAGTCCGAGGCGAAAGCGCGGGTTGAAGCGAAGCTCAAGGTTTCGATCGACGGCAATCAGGTCGGCAGCCGCTCGGTGACGCTTCATCCGGGACTCAACCGGCTCGAAGCGCCCTACGTGTTGGGGCGCGCGGGCGCGTACTTGCTGGGCGTTGAGCTGGAGGCAACCGCGCCATACGTTTTGGCAAACGCGCGCGCCGAGCTTCCAATCTCGGTTCTCAAGTCGCCCCGGATCCTGGTTGTTTCGGGAGAGCCCCCCGACAGCCTGATCAGCGCGCTGAAGCTGCGAGGTTACGAACTCGAGCGCGCGATCCCACGTGCGCTGCCGGCGCGAGCCGAGGATCTGCTTGCATATCAAAGCGTCATCCTGGCGAACGTTTCCGCCGAGGCGATCGCACCTTCTGCGCAAGCGGCGCTGGCGCGTTACGTTTCGGACTATGGCGGCGGATTGGTCGCGACCGGTGATTCGTTGCGCGACTACAAATTCGCAGGAAGCCAGATCGAGAAGGCGTTGCCGATAAACTTCGAGCATCAACCGCCACCCCCGTCGCGCGAGCCGCTGGCGATCTATTTGTGCATCGATCGATCAAATTCGATGAGTTACAATTCGCGTTACCCCGCGGTCCGCGACGGCGAGCGGATCCGGTATGCGAAGCAGGCTGCGATTGCCCTGCTCAGGCAACTCGACGATACCGACTATGCGGGAGTGATCGCGTTCGATTCGCAGCCCTACGTCCTGTCTCGGCTGCGCCCGCTCGGCGAGGATCGGGCGCAGCTCGAAGATCGAGTGGAGCGGCTGGAGCCGGGCGGCGGCACCGATTTCAAGGACTCGCTCGAGATGGCTGAGCGAGAGATTCTTGACAGTAAGCTCGGTGTCCGGCAGGTGATTCTGATCACCGACGGCGACACCAACCGCCAGTATCATGATCACGACGCGTTGATAGCGGATTTTGCAGACAAACACATTCCGGTCTCGACCATTCGAATCGGCCCCGACCTCGCCAACCTGCGCTTGCTCGAAGACTTCGCGCAGGCGACCGGCGGACTGTTCTACCGGGTGCAAGACATCGAGCGGCTGCCGCAGCTGCTGGTGCGATTGACCCGCAAGGCGATGGATCAGTCCCCGCAGGGAAGTATCGCGATCAAGGCGGGGGGCCGCAGTGCGATACTTGACGGCATCCCGGTAGCCGACATTCCGCGTTTGGAGTTCTTCACCACCACCGCGCCCAAAACCGGCGCGAGCGTTCCGTTGCGGATCGAGCGAAGCAAAGAGAGCGTGCCACTGATCGCGTCTTGGCAATACGGGTTGGGGCGAACCGCGATCTTCGCGGCCGATACCGATACCCTGGCTGCCCTTAGTTGGATCCGCTGGGATCGTTACGCGCAATTTTGGTCCCAGCTGGTAACCTGGACGATGCGAAGCGACCCGGGAATGTTTGACATCGCGGTTGAGCAAAACGCCGATCAGGCAATCGAAGTGCGGGCCGAAAAAGCGGATGCCGCCGGGCCGGCCAGCAACCTGGTGTGCCGAATCACCGGAGCCGGTGCGAGTCTTGACCTGGCAATGACCCAGACTGGTGACTGCGTTTATACGGGATCGGGACCGACGCTACCACGCGGCAAATACACGGCTACGCTGATGAACAAGGCGGGCGAGCGCGAAGAGATTTTGGCCAGCAACGAGTTCGCGGTGGCATCTAAAGGAGCGGCTGGCTCGGCCGAGTTGAAGCTGCTTGCGCCGAACCTGGCCCTGCTGCGTCAGCTGGCAGCCGAGACCGGAGGCGGATTTGGCGAGTCGCCCGCCGAGGTGGCAAGACGTCGCGGTGCTAAGGTTACGATTAGGCGAAGTGCCGAATCGATCTTGGTGCCGATCGCAATCGCCTTAGTGCTCGGAGAAATATTCGTTCGGCGTAGGTTCGCCACTTGATGACCTCTTTTCAAATTGCCATCGGGCGCGGCGGCCGTGGCAACCGTTGATACAGGAGAGCAGATGAGAAAAATCCGATCACAAAAGGGGATTTCGATCGCGACCGCGGCTCTTCTGATGATCGTGGTCGCGGCCGCTTCCCTGCTTGCGGGGACCTCGGCGGCCAACCTTGACCTGCTCTCGAAGTCGAGCCTGATTTATATCGCCACGGTCAGGAAGAGCGGAGATCAAAGCAAAGCAGTCCCGATCTGGTTTACCACCACCGACGACGGCAGCCTGCTGATAAATACCGCTCCGGACTCTTGGAA
>DASXNP010000172.1:0-11257 GCA_036494985.1 Binataceae bacterium (SeqCode) | reverse complement strand
GTCGGCAGCTCGCTGGCCGAGCTTGCCGTGCATGCGGGTTTTGGTGATGCCGGCTAAATCGGACGGGAAGACGAAGCATGAAATTCCCTTGTGCTTCAGACGCTTGTCGCTGGTGGCGAAAGCCGCATACCAGCTTGCCTTCGAGCCGTTTGAAATGAAGTGCTTGGTCCCGTTGAGGATGAATTCGTCGCCTTCGCGACGGTAGCTGGTGGACATCGAGGCAACGTCCGAACCAGCGTTGGGTTCAGTGATTGCGAAAGCGCAGAAGGTCAGCTTCTCGATCAAGCCGCCGAGAAAATGGCGCTTTTGTTCGGCGTTGCCCGCAATCAGGAGGGGGAGTGTGGCCAGATCGTTGGCGGCGATCGCATTGGAGATTCCCGCGCACCCATAGTTGAGCTCCTCGATGATCAAACAGGTGTCGAGGATGCCCAGACCGAGCCCGCCGAGTTCTTTGGGGACGCCGAAATTCATCAAGCCGGCGCCGTGGGCTTTCTGCGCGACGTCAAGGGGAAAGATTTCCTTTTCGTCGTACTCGCGCGCGCGGGGAATCATTTCTTGTTCCGCAAATTTGCGGGCGAGAGCCTTCAATTCCCTTTGTTCATCAGTCAGTTCGAAGCCAAACATTGCAATTCTCCGATGCGGTGCAGACGCTGTTAATCTGAGTTAACCGACCACGGGCGGGAAGGGAAGAGACTCGGAGCGCGAGGTGGCGCACCGCAATCGACTGGCTTGCAAATGCCGGCGGGCGCGGCTACAGACGATAGGGCGCGCCGAGCCAACCTCACGCGAAGTGTAGGGACCGGCGACGAAGTCATAGGAGAGAAAGCACGATGGCAATCACGGTAATCGCAAAGCTAAAAGTGAAGCCAGGAAACGAAGCGGCCTTCAAGGACGCGGCGGCGGCCATGATCCAGCAGGTCAAGACCGAGTCCGGCACGCAGACCTATATTTTGCATCAAGACGCAAAGGATCCGACTTCCTTCGTTTACTACGAAGTGTACGGCGATCAGGCGGC
Source organism: Binataceae bacterium (SeqCode) (assembly GCA_036494985.1). Taxonomy (GTDB): domain Bacteria; phylum Desulfobacterota; class Binatia; order Binatales; family Binataceae; genus DASXNP01. Next base: position 10,242 of record DASXNP010000172.1, on the reverse strand, counting down.
GTTCGACGCCCACGGCAAGACCGCGCACATGGCGGAGTTCGGCAAGAAGATCGGGGCGCTGCTCGATGGCCGTCCTCAGATCGACATACTCCACGAAGTTACGCGCAAGTAGCCGGGCGCTGCCGAGCGGCGCTGACCAGGGGTCCGCGCCGCTCGGCACTGGGTCGGCTTCGAATCGCCCGGTGACCTAGGGCACTAGCACCAGCTTTCCGACCGAGCCGCGCGATTCCATGAACTTGTGAGCTTCGGCGGCTTGTGCCAAGGGAAAGGATTTTCCCACGAGCAGTTTGAGCTTGCCCGAAGCGATTAGCTTGAACGATTCCTCGATGCCGCGGCGCGCGAGCGTGGGATCAGCCATCGCGCTATAAAGCACGAAACCGCTGACCTTCACGGATTTCTCAAACAGGGCAAAAACATTGAGCGGCTCGGGAAGCCCGCCAGCGCGGCCGTATAGGATGAGGTGACCGAACCGGGCAAGGCTCTGCAGGCCTTTCTCGAGCGTGCCCTTAGCGACCGCATCGAGGATGAGATCGACGCCGCGCCCGTCGGTGAGCCGCTTCACTTCGGCGGCGAAGTCGTTCTTGACGTAGTCGATCGCATCGTCGGCGCCGTATTTGCGAATCAATTCAATTTTGGAATTGTTGGAGACGGTGCCGATGACGCGGGCGCCGGCCGCTTTGGCGATCTGAATGGCCACGATGCCGACGCCGCCCGCGGCGGAGTGGACCAACGCGGTCTCTCCGGGCGCGATGTGGTGACAGGTGTGAAGCATGTGCCAGGCGGTGAGGGTTTGGATCGGAAAAGCGGCCCCCTCTTCGAAGGAAACGCCATCCGGAAGCGCAATGACCTGACCGGCCGGCGCAACGAAATACTCGGCGTAGGTTTTCGATGCGAGCGCCGCCACGCGCGTACCGGCTTTGACGTTGGTGACCCCCGCCCCCACGGCTTCCACCACGCCCGCGCCTTCGAGACCAGGCGTATCGGGCAGTTTGGGTCGCATCAGATACTGTCCCTGGCGGAAGAGCGTGTCGGCGAAATTGATCCCGGCGGCGTGGTTCTTTATCAGCACCGTTGCGGGTGCGGGCTCGGGCTTGGCGACTTCGCCCAGCTTCAGCACGTCGGCACCGCCCAGCTTTTCAAAGACGATAGCTTTCATTGGTATACCTCGCGCAATTTATTTCGGTTTCGTACCAATAGGCGAGACCTTAACATTATCGTCAGAGCGAATGAAGCCGGGGACCGTCGCGCAAGCCGCCGCTAACGGTCGATCACGCCGTCGCGGGAAATATCCAGGCGAAAGCCGGCTTTGCGCTTCAGCTCCTCAGGATGCGATTTGTAATATTCGATCTGCGGTATACCGTCGAGACGGCAAAGAAGGTCTGCCAAGCGGACTTCTTCAAAGCCCAGGCGCTTCCAGAAATCGGCGGCTTCGGAGTTAGCGCCCAAGCGGTAAAGCTCGCGCGCCCCACGAGTATGAGCGGCCTTTCGCGCGGCTAAAAAAAGGTCGGTCGCGATCGCCTCCTGGTGGAATTGCCCGAGCACAAAAAGATCGCGGATGAGCGCCGCCGTCACCTTGGCCTCGACTCCGACAACGCCGATCGGAGCGCGGCCCTCGTAGGCCATGATGTAACACGAAGCGGGCGAATCGACACCGTAGTCGCTCAAGCCGGCTTGCAAGAGCAGCCGCCGTACGGCTTCTAGATCGCGCGTCTGCTCGATGGTCAGAACTCCTTCGGACTTTCTGCGAAAAGCCATTAGCCAGCGAACCACCCCCCGGCGGGACAGCCGTCAGTTGCCCGGACCAGCTATTTTTTCGGTGGCGGGAAGAGCTGGTTGCCGCCGGCATCGACCACCGTAATCGCCTTGACCGGACACGAGCGGGCGGCGCTCACGATCGTGGAATCGGAGCTGCCGGCGGGGTCAATCACATCGGACTTGCCTTGGTCATCGAGTTGGAAGACCGTGGGCGCGGTTTCGACGCAATCGCCGCTGCCGATGCATTTGGCCTTATCGATAGTTATCTTAACCGCCATCAACGAACCCCCTCCGCCTGGTCTTAAGCATAAGTGCATCGACCCGAACTCAGCAAGGCGCTGTCAGGCCGAGCGCGGCGGATGATAATCTGCGCTGCGATGGCGAAGATAAGCGGCACAGGCATCGATGCGATCGAAGTCGGGCGCGTCAAGCACGCTATCGAGCATCCCCGGACCGGCAAGCGGTTTCGCGCACGCGTCTTCACGCCGGGAGAGGTCGCGTATTGCGAGTCACGGCGGCGCGTGAAGTATCAGAGCTATGCGGCGCGCTTTGCCGCAAAGGAAGCAACGATGAAAGCGCTCGGCACGGGCTGGAGCCGGAACGTGAGCTGGACGGAAATCGAGGTGCGACGCGAGCGGGGGCGCGCACCGCAGATCGCGCTATCGGGCAAGGCCGCAGCGTTCGCGCGCAATCTGGGAGTCAAACGGCTGCACTTGAGCCTGACGCATTCGAGCAAGGACGCGATCGCGCAAGTAATCGCGGAGGCTTAGCCGCCAAGTCGTCTCAGGGTCGCACCATCGAGGGCGCCAGGTTGAGCAGGAACACCGCGCGCGCACCGAGAAGCGGTAGCGTGACGACGGTGATCGGCAGCGCGAACCACACCTTTGCGGCAACGCGGCGATCCTCAAACCCAATTGAAGCGAGGAACAAAAAAAGCGGCGTCAACGCCCGCCCGTACGCGATCAGCTCCACCCATACACCCTGGTCGGCAAGCAAGATCGTCAAAAGAGCAAACAGATAGATCGCAAATGCGCGTGGGTCACGGGCGCCGGCAAACGCAAGACGCATCGACAGCACGAGCGCTAGAACGACTCCCGTCAGTGCCAGATAGTCGCAAACGATCGCGACCGAGCTAAGGCTCGGCGAGAGGCGATAGAAGGTCGGGTGGAGCAGCCGAATGATCAGCCCGGCGAAAGGGAATGACACGTAATTGATGTAGCGATAAGGCGTGTGCGACCAAACGAAGAGGTACCACCCCAGCGCCGGCAGAGCCGAAGTCGCAAACCAGACGGCGCCGGTTAGACGACGCTTGGATAGGAGCCACAGGCAATACGAGGCGACCAGCAAAAAGCCGGTTTCGCGGGTGAGGGCGGCCAGAGTCAGGCAGAGGTAAAGTCGACGGTTCGAGCCCTCGCTTGAATAGAGCAAGAAGCCTACACAAAGCGCGGTTAGGACGCCGTCAACCGTCATCCGGTCGTTGGAGACGAGCACTGCGGGAAGCGCAATGAAAGCGAGCCCCCACGCGGGGCGGTGTGCGCGATTGACGCTGTATCGCGACAACCAGTAGGCGCCGAGAAAGACGAAGGCCAGGTTGACGGCGAAGTAGGCCCGGTCAACGAAGCGGTCCCTCCCCGCGGCAAGCAGATAGGCAAGCAGCGGCAGGAGAATCCGCTGGTAGCGCACGCGCGGGGCGTCGAGTGACGAGGCGAAGCCCCGCGTAAAGAACGGGTCGTGCGCGACGTAGTGATAAAACTCGCCGTCGTAGCCGTTGCTGTTGGGGATCTGATGAATGTGCTCGAAAAGAAGCGGCGGTGGGACTTCAAGGTTGGCGCCGGCGCAAAAGAGCGAGGTCCAGTTGTTATCCAGCCGGTGGACCAAAAGCGCTTGATAGGCCAGTACGAGCGCCACCGCACACAAGCCATAAGCCATGGCCGAGCGTTTCGACGGCGGCGGTGTTCGCAGTGGGAGGGCCTGCGCCGGACTATTCATCCAACTCGGCGCTTTGAGCTCGTAAGCCGTGCTTTGGCCAAAACCGATCAACTAGCGATGCGCTGCGCGATAGCCAGCAATTATGTTCGCCCAAGTCACCAGACCTCTAGTGCCTACATCGCCCGACGGTGCCTTCGCATAAGTCTACCAAAGCTGAAATCGTTTCACTTGCAACCGGGCGCGTTTGGGATTTTCCTCAGGCGACTTCGGACTTTGACCCAAGACCAACCCCTACTCAACTCCTCTCTTTTTAATGCGCTAGGGCTGGCCGCCCGGATGTCGGCCGACCGGCGCCCGATACGGCGTAGCCATCGCTCCTGAGATAGCTTCGGCTCCGGCGGGTCAATTGACCGAGCGGCAGGAGCGGGCGGAGGTTCATTTGGCCGGAGTCGGGGCGACGTTTTGCGAAGCTTGAGTCGAGGCGCGGAACTGTTCTTCGGTCTTTTCGAGTTGGCCGAAAGTGAAATCGTCGATCGCGTAGAGCGCCGTGCCGGCGCTCGATGAGACGTAGTAGTCGGTACGCTGCACAGGGGCGGAGGCGGCGGCTCCAGGTTCTTGGTTACGGCGCTCCACCTTGGCCACGGAGATTTTTCCGATCAGCCGGTTGTTGGCATCGAAGAAACTGGCTTCTTCGGAGGGGTGGTCGATGCCGTATGGCTTTGGGTCGGCAATCGGATCGGCGACGATAGAGGTCGCCCGAAGACCACTGACCTGATCCATGAAGCGCTCGATAGCGGCTGAATCGGCCTCGCCCTTGACGCCGTCGGACACCTGCCATCGGCCGTTTTGCGCCTTTGCAACCGCGAATGATTTGCCGCCCGCGGAGAACGAGATCCGCGCCACCGTGGAGGGAAGGAGCGAGAGTACGGTTTTGTCGCGCAAATCGAAAATCGATTTGTCGGCGTCGGACATCACGTAGCCGTGGACGGTATAAACCGGGGCGCGCTCGCCGCGGCGGACATAGATGCCGTCCTTGCCTTGCTCACTCTGCTTCTGACCGAAAAGCAACGATTGGCTGTCGTTGGCGGTCGCAACGGTCACCGTAAGCCGCGGCTTGAGCAAGCCGTATCGCGAAACGTCAGCGGGCTCGTCGTCGATGAAGGAATCGACCTTGGCATTGGCGAGTCCGCTCAGCACGGTTCGGACCTGGGTTGAATCCGCCGAATACTTCGACGGCTTGTCGATCGTCCACTGATCGCCATTCTTGACCAGATCGATTTCGGGCGCACCTTCGCGCTCGATCTTGATTTTCTTAACGTCGTCGACATTGAAGGTCATCAACTCGCGATCGCGTAGATCGGCGACCGTTTTTTTCATTCCGGCGGGGAACGCGGATTCCGTGAGCGTCACCGCCGGCTTGTCGGTGGTTTTGATGTAGGCGGAGAAACCGACCGGCGTGGTCTTGCCAACCTCGATCCCCGGCAGCGTGCCCTTGTTTTTGGTCGTCACCGTCACCACCACCTCGGGTTTGTCCAGACCGTAGGGAGCGAGCCCGGAGGGCGTCTCGTCAACCGTCTTCTTCACGACCGCCCCGGCGATCGCGGTGGCGAGGTTGTCGCTGGCAGTCTTGTCGGCGTCGGTCTTGATCGGCTTGACGATCTGCCATTTGCCGCCACCGGCGCGGTCGAGTTCGATTTCGTGATCGGGGTATTTTAGGTTGATTTTGACGATGTCATCGGCGGTGATGTTGTTGAGCTTGACCGCCGTGTCGGCGGGTTGGAACGACGAATACCAAGCGTAGCCGCCAACGATCAGCAGCAGGATGAAGACGATGATCGTGTTGCGAAGACGCATCTAGTACCGTAGCGCAGCCAACCCAGGTTCGGCTCGATTCACGCCGTCAGTTGCGGCGCTCCCACCAGACGGCGATTCCCACGATCAGAAGCAGCTCGGGCAGCAGCAGCACTGACAGCGCAAATACGACGCTGAATTGATCGACCGTGAGGCGGAAGCGAGAAGCGCGAATCGAGCGCGGCCGAATCGAGATCGAGTTCTCCTGGCCGGCTAGCCAATCGACGCTGTTGATAAAAAAGTCGCGGTTGAAAAAGGTGTTGATATTTTGATTGTTGGCGAACTCGGTGGTGCCGAAGACCACCATTCGGGCCTCTCCGCTGCCCCATCCAAGGGTCTTGAGGTCGGCCTCGACCGCGGCGCAGACGGTAATTGGTCCGCGCCGATCCTTGTCGTCGAGCGTTGCCGTCTGGCGCTTAAAGATTCCCTCGAGATCGGTTTCCGCCCACGACGTGTCGCTGGTTCGGGCGATCGCAACAACGCTAAGACCGGCCTTTAGATCTTTGGCCGGCTCGACTGAGCGCACCATCGGGAAGACCGTGCGCTGATTGAAGCCGCGCGTAATCGGGTGGACGCCGTAGGTACTGACCACCGGATTTAGTCCGAGCGCGGGGCCGGCGAACAGACGGACGACCTGATCGACGACGACATCGTTGCCGACCTGAACGCCCCAATCGCCGATGAGTTTGATGAGACCGGATTCGTCGGTGGGATTGTCGGGCTGCGGGGGCTGAAGCGTCGCTAGCACCCGCCCATCGCGCTTGAGATAACTGTTGACCTCGTCCAGCTCGTGGACAAACAGCGGTTTTTGCGGGCCCGCGATCACCAGGATCGTACAGTCCTCTGGTACCTTGGCCTGGGTGGCGAGCAGCAGCTTTTTGACCTCGTAGCCTTCGCCCTCGAGAGCCTGCCGCAGAGTTCCGAACCCAATCGGCGCCTGAGTGTCGTCGGGATCGGCCTCGCCGTGCCCTTCAAGAAAATAGATCGTCTTTTTGGTGTGCTTGGTGACCTTGATGATGGCGTTGGTCAGCGCGTCTTCGGTGGTTTCGCCGACGTTGGTGCCGGCGCCCTCGTCGCCATATTGGATATGGGTGGTACCCATGGTGGAGACTTTGAAGCGCTCCGCCAATTCGGGATGCTTGTCCGGGTCGACCAACTCGAAGGTAACCTTGGGTGAGGCGTAGGCGTAGGTCTGGTAAAGGGATTTCGCCGACGGACTCTGGCCGCCCTCGAAGAAGCCGTAAAACTTGATCGGTTTTTGAAGATTCTTGAGCACGTTGACCGATTGACTCGAGAGGCTGAAGACGCGCTCCTCGGTCATATCGAAACGGCGATGGTGCTGACTGGCAAGATAGTTAATCGCGACCAGCAAGCCGACGAAACCAACGCTGTAGACGACTGCGTTGGCGCCGAAGCGTGTCGTGCGCCGGCCGACGATCGAGGAGAGCGCGTCGCGGCTGGAGGTGATCCAGACGATGATCGCAAACAGACCGGCGATGAGGTTTATGTAGACAAAGAGCCGGAAGCCTGAGGCGATGAAATAGTCGACGAGCCCGAAGGCCAGCAGGACCAGTCCGATGATTCCTGAAATAGCTGAACTACGCCGCATTGGCACGCTTTCCTTCTAGCGCCAACGCGCCGATTCGACCGCCCTTTGAGTGAGGAAGAGCGCCACCAGAATCACACTCAGGAAGTAGACGATGTCGCTGGTGTCGATGATGCCGCTGACCATTTGAGAGAAATGCTCGGGCAAAGACAGATAGCGCAGCAGCGGAGCGAAGGCGGTGTTGCCAACGTCGGCCGGCCACGAGATTACGTACAGCAACAGGAGGCCGCCGAAGCAGGTGATGGCGGCGATGATCTGGTTTTGGGTAAGCGAACTCGTAAACAGCCCGACCGCGACGAAGCTGACCGCGAGAAAAGCCATGCCCAGGTAGCCGGCGCCGATCACACCGAGCTCGGGGTTGCCGAACATCGCCAGGATGAGCGGAAAGATGCCGGCCAGAGCGATCATGATCAGCACGAAGGCCGCGGCGCCTATGAACTTGCCCGCGACGATCTCGGCGGTGCGAACCGGGACGGTGAGGAGCAGTTCGTAGGTCCCGGTGCGCTTTTCCTCAGCAAAACTGCGCATCGTAATCGCGGGAACGAGGATCACCAGAACGATGGCGAGGTTGTGGAGCAGCGGCTCGATGACCATCTGGTTCAGATTGAAGCGCTCGGCGGCGCCGTTTTGGGCGGCCGAGTACATCTGGAGCAAGAGGTTGAAGCGGCTGAGCAGCGCGAAGAAGAACCATCCGCCCAGCACCATGAAGACCGTCATCACCACGTAGGCCACGGGCTGCACGAAGTAGCCTTGCAATTCCTTTCCGGCAATCGTCAGTGCGTTTCTCATGGTGATCTACTGATCTCCCAGCTTGGCTTCACAAACCTGCCTGACAAGCCCTTTAAAGCACCGCCATCTTGCGCTTCTAACGGAGTGCCATCCCGCCCGCTCAACTGTGGCCTGCTCCCACTTCCTCGAGCGTTTCCTCGGCGCTGACCGCATCGACGCGGCGCTCCTTGGAGATCGCGCCAAGGAACACATCCTCCAGTGAAGTGCCGGCGGGGAGTTGGCCGAGGTTTTCTTCGAGCACCACCTGGCCGTCGTTGATGATCACGACCTTGTCGCAGATCTGCGAGACCTCGGGCAGAATATGGGTAGAGAGAACAATCGTTCGATCGGACGCGAGGCCGCGGATAACGCCGCGAATCTCTCGGATCTGTCTCGGATCAAGGCCAATGGTCGGCTCGTCGAGCACCAGCACCGGCGGATCGTGAATTAACGCCTGGGCCAGCCCGACCCGCTGGCGATAACCCTTGGAAAGTTGGCCGCAGATACGGCTCGAGTAGTCGGTCAGGCCACATATCGCAACTACGTGTTCAAGGGCCTCATCGATTTTCGACCGCGCCAGGCCCCGAAGCTTCGCCACGAAACGGAGGTAGGCTTCCACCCGCATGTCGCTGTAGAGCGGGGGATTTTCGGGCAGATAGCCGATCCGGCGGCGCGCCTCCAGCGATTGGGAAAAGATGTCAAGGTTGTCAACCGTGACGGTGCCGGAAGTCGCCGGCATGAAGCCGGTGATGATGCGCATCGTGGTGGTTTTGCCGGCCCCATTGGGGCCAAGAAAACCAAGAATCTGGCCGCGCTCGGCCTTAAATGAGATCCCGTTGACGGCGGTGAAATTGCCGTAGGTCTTGGTGAGGTCCTTGACCTCAATCATCCGCGTGCCCCCCAAAGTAGCAGGATGCGGAGCCGGAAAGCGCGATTCATCAGTTTAGACTAGGCAGCCCTCAAGCTATTCGACGCCAAACCGGGTCCGGGACTTCAACACACTCAACACTCGCAAGCCTTCTTGCGCCAAGGCAACCCCGTAGTTAATTCGGGCGGCTTCGCAGTGTCAATAACACCGCCCGTTAAATAGTCGTGGCTTTCACGTGCGGATTTCATTCTGTTAACCTGCCCTCGATGGCCGACGACCACCCCACCCTCATCCTAGTTGACGGTTCGGGATACATATTCCGCGCCTTCCATGCTTTGCCGCTGCTTAGCAATTCGCGCGGGATGCCAACCAACGCGGTTTTCGGCTTTACCCGGATGCTGGTGAAGCTGTTGAAGGAGGCGCGGCCGACCCATATCGCGATAGTCTTTGACACGCCGAAGAAGACTTTTCGCGACGATTTATCGGAATCGTACAAGGCCAACCGGACCGCTCCGCCCAACGACCTGCTGGTTCAGATTCCGTTCATCCACCGAATGGTCGAGTCGTTTCGGATCAGATCGTTAATGGTCGAAGGCTACGAAGCGGACGATGTGATCGGAACCCTGGCTGCCCGCGCGGCGAAGCAGAAATACGGGGTCGTGGTGGTTACCGGGGACAAGGACTTCATGCAGATCGTCAGTCCTTCGATCACGCTATGGGACACTATGTTCGACAAGCGCACTGCAGTCAGAGATGTGCGCGAACGCTTTGGGGTTGAGCCGCGCGCGATGATCGAGATTCAGGCGCTGATGGGCGATTCGATCGACAATGTCAAAGGAGTTCCGGGAGTCGGCGAGAAGACCGCTAGCGCCCTGATCAAACGTTTCGGGTGTGTCGACGACCTGTTCAAGAACCTCGACAAGCTCGAGGAGGCCGGCGTCCGGGGGGCCAGGAAACTCGCCGGCGTGATTGCAGAGAATCGCAAGGCCGTGATGCTGGCGCGCAAGCTGGTCGCCTTCGACAACAACGTGCCGATCAAAATCGATATCGAATCGCTGCGCTACGACGGAGTCGACGAGCAGGCCGCAAGCGCGCTCATGACAGAGCTGGAATTCGACTCGCTGCGGGCGGAACTTGCCCCATCGCAGACGGCGCGGGTCCAAAGCCCGGCGCCGGCCGAGAGGCTCGTCGCCGAGCAGGACATCGCAGGCGCTTTAGAGCAGCTTTCTTCGGCGCAGCGAATCAATCTCTACTTCGATTCGGAAAACGACCGCCTAAAGCTCTCCTCCGATGCAAGCGTACAGGTCCATTGTATTGAGTCGAATTTGATCGCTGATTTTCGCAAGCTTCTCGAGTCTCCGAGCGTGATCAAGTCGTGCCACGACCTGAAGTCACTCATCGCCTTGATACGCAAGCGGGGGATCGAACCCCGGGGGTTTGATTTCGACACAATGCTGGCGGGGTT
>DASXNP010000171.1:0-2869 GCA_036494985.1 Binataceae bacterium (SeqCode) | reverse complement strand
AGGAGCGAGTCATCCCACCCCATTATGTCTTTCAGGATCGGCGGAAGCTCGGTGGACGCAGGTCGAATGAAGTCACGAACCGCCGGCGCTCCGGCGGTGTCTAGCGCAACCGAAACAATTGTGAAGTTGCGGTCCCTGAGTTCGCTGTACAGGCCCTGCCAGACCGGCAGGTCATAGCGGCATCCTCACCAAGAGGCCCACGCAGAGAGCAGGACCTTCTTGCCGCGATAGTGAGAGAGCCGATGCAGCTTTCCGTCGAGATCGGGCAACTCGAAGTCCGGCGCCTGGAGCGACGCCATTGTCTCCCGCCGCGCACCCGCCCCTTCACCGATGAACCACACGCCATGCTGCTCGTTGGCGATGACAGGTTGGCGTAGCAAATTCGCTAAGGCAGTCAGATTCAATTGCCTGCCGTCGGCGCGCAAAAAGTCTGCGGCGCGGCCGAGCGGAATCGGCACACAGAGTTCTCCTTTGCAGACCCCTTCGGACTTGAGCTCCCAGCCACTGGCCGCCTTGAGATCCGCTACATCGATCCAGAGATTTCCTGCTTCACTAGCGGCCTCCAAGCTTAGCGGGGTGCGGTCTCCGAAGATCACTGCAATTCGCATTTTTTTAAGAAATCCTCTTAAAGCTATTGTCGAGTTTCCAGCACGACCCTAGCAGAAAGAGCTCGCCGAAGCGTAAGGTTCGCGGCCGCCCTTATGGTCACTTTTGTGCAACTGGCTTCTGGTATGATCTCAGCAAGACTGGCTTTGGCCAACTTTGCGCACAGTCGCGCTTCAAATGGGCGTGTTCTGACGGATGACGAAACTCTTCAACGCGGAAGAGGCCACGCCGCCGGAACCTTGTCTGCCAGCCATTTGGTGATCGCGGCGTTGACCTCAAGCGGCTTCTCCTGCGCCATCCAATGACCGAAACCAATGGTCTGCTCGGTAAGATTCCTACAGTAGGTCCGCATTGGTTCGGCGAGCCGTGAACGACTGCACTCGCAGACGTAATCGTACCGGGATTGAGAAACAATACGGGCGGGTCGAGGTAGCCATCGTATTTGTCGGCAATCACCTTACTGATTGTAGACCGTGCGTACCCGCGCAATGTCCGGTGCAGTCGCTCGAAATCCGAGCGCCGCAAGCTGGTGCCGCCAACTGATCGAGTGTTCCGGCCAGCCGTGGGCTAAGATGACCAAAGGTCCGTCTGCGAGGCCGCAGGCGAGAGATAGAACGTGGGGCGGCGATTCGTTCCAGCGGTGTGCTCGGTGACCATCGCGCAACCTTTCTTGGGCCAACCGGGAGCTTACCTGGAGGTTCTTTCGGTAGCCGCCGATTTGGCGGCTCGCTCATTGGCATGCTTGCGGATCATCGCGGAGGCCGCCTTCATCGCCTGACCCATGAAGTCGTGGGCGTTCGCCATGGTCCAATCGTAGGAAGCCTGGCGGCTGGCGTTGGCGTTCTTGAAGACCGGCGCGACGTGCTCGGCCCAAAGTTCGTACGATTTGATGGTGTGGTCCCAGGTTGCCCAGTTGTGGGCGAGCTGCAGGAATGCGCCGAACACGCCTTGCTTGGTCTGAAGCCGTTTGATTTGAGCGATGGCGTCCTCCGGCGTTCCGATCACCGCGCGTCCGGAGTCGATCATATCGTCGATCGGGTGCTTTCCACTGTTCGCGGCGGGCGCGAGCGGATTTAGGCGAGCGAAGTACTCGAGCCATTTGTGCAGCGCCCACTGCACATTCTTGCGCGCCTGTTCACGTGTCTCGGCGATGTGCACCGGACCGACCAGGCGCAGGCGGCCGCGGTCCATGGCGCGACCGCTCTCGGCCGCGATGTCGCACGCCACCTGCCAATTGGTCGAAAGCGCGTCAAAGCCATCGGCGTTGGTCGCGGCGACGCACAACAAACCAAAGCCATATTTTCCCGCCGCGCGCCCGCCCGAGGGGCTGACCGCGCTCGCCACCGCGATCTCCGGGTGCGGCTTGGTGTAGGGCAACAGATGAGCACGCGCGTTGACGAGGTTGTACCAGTCGGACTTCTCGGTCACGACCTCTCCGTTGAACAAACGCAAGATCACCATCAAACCTTCGAGCATGCGATCGCGTTGGGTCATCGGATCGATTCCAAGCATCATCGCGTCGGAGGGCAGCAAACCGGGTCCGACACCGAACATCACCCGGCCACGCGTTTGGTGGTCGAGTTGGATGATGCGATTCGCCACGGTCAGCGGGTTGTGATACGGCAGCGACACCACCCCTGTACCCAAGCGGATTCTTTTGGTCCGTGCAGCCGCCGCGGCGATGAAGACCTCGGGCGAAGCGATGATCTCAAACCCCGCAGAATGATGCTCGCCCACCCAGGCTTCCTCGTATCCCAGGCGATCCAGGTGTTCGATCAGTTCGAGATCGCGATGAATTGCCTCGGTCGGATCCTGATCGAGCGGATGGAACGGAGCCAGAAAGATACCATTGCGCATTTGCATCGAAGGGTTCACTGATTTTTTCTCCCCTAGTCGTAGTTCGCGATTCGCCCCGTCCGATAGTCTGGTCGGCGAGGCACTATCGATGCTTAGCTAGCACGTTCCGCGGGCGAGCACGACGAGCGGGCGGACCGGCGTGACCGATTACCCTTGCGAATTTGAGAAAGGAATCTTACCCCGGCGAGTTGGTGCGTAGCCCTGAATTAGGCGGCGACCGAATCCTGATTCTCAAGCTGGCTGATGCCCGCCGCGGCATTGTGCGGACTTCGCCGCTTGCACGCTAATCGCTTCCGATTGCTGCTTCGGGGGTGCAGTGCGGCTCCCGCTGACGTTATCTTCGCCGCGGTCTTTGAAGGGCTCCGCGGGCTGGCGCCGGGCGAACTGCGTGCAAGGATAGGCGCCA
>DASXNP010000170.1:0-9494 GCA_036494985.1 Binataceae bacterium (SeqCode) | reverse complement strand
CGCGCTTACCCAGGAAGTCGCCTACGACTCGATGCTGGTCGAGCGCCGCCGGCAGATTCATGAAATCACCGCCGCGGCGCTCGAAGAAATGTTTGCCGACTCCCTGGACGACCATTTGGGCGAGCTCGCACACCACTACAGCCGCAGCGCAAACGTCACTAAGGCCGTGCATTATCTGAAGCTCGCAGGGCAGCAAGCCGGAAGGCGATCGGCCTACCAAGACGCACTGGACTATCTCAAAAATGCCACCGACCTGGTGCCGCGACTGCCCCCATCACGCGATCGCGACCTGCTCGAGCTCGAACTGCGGGTGGCGCACGGCGCCCTCTTCACCGCGGTGCGCGCCTTCGCAATGCCTGAAATGGAGCCCTCGATTCGCCGGGTCGAGGAATTGTGTGAACAGCTAGGCGACTCGTCTGTGACCTTGAGCGGCTTGTTCGGGCTATGGTCGCTGAACCTTGCCCGCGCCCGCCTCGATGAAGCACTGCGGATGGCGACTCGTCTGGTGGAAATTGCTGCCCCGCTGCACGATCCCGTGGCGTTGGGCAGCGCACACTCGGCCATGGGCGGCACCTCGGTGTGGCTGGGTAAGTTTCGCCAAGCCAGAGAGCATCTCGAGCAGACCGTGGCGATTTTTGATCGCGATGTAGCTCAGTTCCTCCCGCTTCAAGGTGCCCCTGTGATTCCTGCACACTGCCAGCTTGCGTGGGCGCTTTGGATGCTCGGTCATCCGACCGAGGCTAACAGCGTGATGGCGCGGGCCCTCGCGCTGGCCGATCAACTAAAGCGCCCTTTCAGCACGGCCTTCGCGCTGCTTTACTCCGTCGCACTCGATGATTTTAGGCGCGACTATCGATCCATCGGACCCAAGATTGATGCCCTCGACGAGATTTCGCGCGAAAATGGCTTCGCTTCTTGGATGGACTCGGCCACCTTGTCGCTCGGACGCGCGCGGATCTTTGCCGGCGACCCGCACGGCGGCCTTGAGATGATGACGAATGCGCTTGGCGGGCTGCGCGAACACGGCGCGGAGATGATCCGAACCTATTCGCTCACTTTGGTCGCCGACTCCTGCCTTGCGACCGATCAGATCGAACACGGACTGGACGTTATCGAACAAGCCTTCGAAAGCTTCGACGCGACCGGTGTGCGCCTGCCCGAAGCCGAGGCGTATCGCCTGAAGGGAGAGCTGCTGCTTCGCCGCGGCCGAGCTGAAAGCGACGCGGCGGGCGCTTTTCGACGGGCGATTGAAGTGGCACGGATGCAGGATGCAAAGTCGTGGGAATTGCGCGCCGCCATAAGCCTTGCGCGGCTGCTGAGTCGGGAGGGCCAGCCGGACGAGGCGCGCCTAGCGCTATCTCCCGTCTACCAATGGTTCCCGGAAGGTTTGGACACACCCGACCTGCTCGAAGGCGCAGCGCTGCTGCGATCGCTGGCCTAAGTGGCAGCTTCCGTACTTTCCGACGGTCGCCCCGCACGGTGGTGCGACCCACCGGAGGAGCTGTTGGGCGGGCACCTCAAAGCGCCGAGCCGCTTAACCTGGCGGTTTTCGAGCGCGGCGCCGCGGTCTCGCGGCGGGCAGTCTCGGCGCGAACGATCGGTATCAGTTCGCGGCCATAGTCGATCGCGTCCTGGAGGGGATCGAATCCGCGAATCAGGAAGGTCGTAACTCCGATCTCGTAATAATCGAGCATCGACTCCGCGACCTGCTCGGGCGTCCCAACCAAAGCCGTGGTATTGCCTCGCGCGCCAGTTGCCGCCGCAACCGGCGTCCACAGTCGCTTATCGAGCACCTCGCCGTTCGCCGCCGCCGCAAGCAAGCGTTGCGAGCCCGCGTTCTGCGGCGCGCGCTTGGGTGCGCCGAGCATCGCCTGGCCGCGGATCGCGTGGATCCTGTCGAGTATCGCCCCGGCGCGTTCCCAAGCCTGCTTTTCGGTCGCCGCGAGAATCGGCCGGGTCGACAGGCTGAATCGAACCGCGCGGCCATGGCGTGCCGCCGCCGCGCGCACTTTAGCGATTGTGTCGGCGGCCTCGGAGAGCGGTTCACCCCACAAGGCGTACACATCGGCGTGACGTCCCGCGACCTCTATAGCGGCGTTGGAGGACCCGCCGAAATAGATCGGAAGGTAGGGTTTCTGGATTGGTCGGACCGTCGCGAAATGCCCCTTGAACCGATAGTAACGACCTTCGTGATCAACCGGCTTCTCGCTGGTCCAGATCTTCCGGATCGCGTCCACGTACTCATCCGTTCGCGCGTAGCGTTCGTCATGGGCAAGAAAGTCGCCTTCTCTTGCCTGATCGCCATCGTCGCCGCCCGTGATGATATGGACCGCCATACGACCGGCACTGAAGTGGTCCAGCGTAGCGAGCTTCGCGGCCGCTAGCGTCGGAGCAACAAAGCCAGGCCGATGCGCGAGCATCAGGCCCAGTCGCTCGGTAACGAACGCCGCGTACGACGCAACCACGAAGCCCTCGGGGGCTCCGCTGAAATAGCCGATAAGCACCCGATCGAAGTCGCCCTGCTCGTGGGCTTGCGCAAAGCGGCGCACATAGTCGCGGTCGATAACCGGACCCTTCGGCGGATAGATCTCCGAATAATGCTGGGTGCCGATCATGCCAATAAATTCGACGCTCATGGTTTGATCTCCTGCGCGCCCATCGATGCGCAAATAGCCAACGGCACCGTGGGCGCGAGCAGCCCGGCTCTCGTGCGGCGTTCAAGATTGCCAAACGGACACGACCTGGGCCCAGCAACATCCGGCGCGCGGATCGTGAACTGGCACATAATCAGCTCGAGGGTTTCGGGCTTGAGGCTTGCGGAGTGAGGCGCCATCGGTAAGTTTCTGTGCCTAATCGCACTAAAGTGTCAAGCCGAGGAAATTTAGAATCAAGTCAATCCATCGAATAATAGATTTATTGTTTTAGTGGTTTAGAGGAGATTTCGGATGGAACGTTTGCTTGCCGTTTTGGGCAGCGTCACGCCGCCCGGGCGGATGTCGAAAGCGATCACTTCGACCCTCGATGCGGCGAAGCTTAGGATTCCCAGCCTCGGCACCGAGCTGCTTAACCTTGCCGACTATCGAGTCTCGTTTGCCGACGGCCGCCCGCTTGGCGAATACGGCGACGACTCAGGCAACTTGGTCAGGCGTGTCGAGCAGGCCGACGCGGTTTTGATCTGCAGCCCGGTCTATCGCGGATCGATGACCGGCTCGCTAAAGAATCTCCTTGACCTGCTCCCGATCGAAGCTCTGCGCGCTAAGCCCTGCGGAATTGTCGCGATGGGGGCGTCCAACCATCACTACCTCGGCGTGGATTGGCATCTGCGCGATGTGCTGGCGTGGTTCGGCGCGCTGGTTGCGCCGACTAGCGTCTACTTATCCTCGGCCGACTTTCCGCAGGGGGAACCGTCGGCCGAAGCACAGCGCGAACTGCAAAGCCTCATCGAGGCTTTGCGCAGGCTTCATCAGATCGCACCGGCTGCGGGCGAAGCGTTTGGTCCCCTTCCGCTGGCCGCGCGCAATCGCTAAGCGGAGGTGGGTTGGCGCCGGCGGCTGCCTCCAAGCCGAGCTCACGGGCACTACGCTGACGAATCTTGGAGCGCCAAGGCCAACTGCTCGCGCCAGTCCCCCGGCTCGATAGCGAAGACCTCGCTGAGCTTTCGACTGGAGAGCACCGAATACCTCGGCCGCGCCGCGGCGGTCGGATACTCCGAGGTGGTTATAGGGACGATCCGCTCAAGCGCCAAGTGCGCGCTTGCCTGCTTGCCGCCGATTCGCCGGTGCTCATCGATAATCGTGCGCGCGAACTCAAACCAGTTGGTCTCTCCAACTGCACTCAGATGAAAGACACCGCTGACTTCCGCGACGCTCTCCCGAGTGCGCGAATTCCACCTCGCCGCGATCCGACCCGTCGTTTCAGCGATCGCTCGGGACCAGTTCGGCACGCCAAGCTGATCGCTAACCACGCGCAGCTCCTGGCGTTGATGCGCGAGGTTTAAGATGGTGAGCATGAAGTTGCGTCCGCGTGCTCCGTAGATCCACGAGGTGCGCAGGATAAGGTGGGAACCTCCAACCGCCGCAACTGCCTGCTCGCCTGCAAGCTTTGAGCGTCCGTAGTAATTGATTGGCAAGCTCGCGTCGGTCTCCTGGTACGGATGCCGCTTGAGGCCGTCGAAAACGTAATCGGTCGAATAGTGAATCAGCCGTGCGCCGAGCCGCTTGGCCTCTTCGGCAAGGATCCCGGGGGCTAGCGCGTTGATCGCTTCGGCGAGCGCGACTTCCTCTTCGGCTTTGTCAACTTGGGTATAGGCGGCCGCGTTCACGATCAGATCGGGCCGCAAGTCGCGAACCACGCCACGCACTTTATCGGGCTTGGCGAGGTCCAATTCGGCGCGGCTAAATGCGATGGTCTCCCCAAGCGGAGCCATGGCGCGGCACAGCTCCCAGCCCAATTGCCCGTCTTTGCCAGTTATTGCGATCCGCATAATTCGTTGCCCGGTGGATTTTTCCTGTGTTAGCTTCGACCTCGCTTGCAACCTGCGCAATACCGCCCCTGCAGCGCGTTACCCGACCATCGCGCTACAATCACCCTTAATACCAGCTTTCGCTTGCGCGGGTCGGTTGCGTGAATCCGAGGTATGTGGAGATGAAGGGCATCGTGCTGGCCGGCGGAAGTGGCACCCGTCTTCTGCCCCTGACCAAGATCACCAACAAGCACCTTTTGCCGGTTTACGATCAGCCGATGATCTACTACCCGATCCATGCGCTGGTGTCGGCCGGGATAACCGACATACTGGTCGTCACCGGCGGCCGCAATGCGGGCGATTTCCTCCGTCTGCTGGGCAACGGCAAACAATTCGGTCTTCGCCACATAAACTACACCTATCAAGAGGGCGAGGGGGGAATCGCCGAGGCGCTTGGATTGGCGCAACACTTCGCGCAAGGATCGAAGAGCTGCGTGATTCTGGGGGACAACATCTTCGAGGGTTCGATCGCTCAAGCGGTTTCCGAGTTTGAGCGCCAGCCCACCGGCGCGCGGATTCTACTTAAAAGCGTTCCCGACGCGGACCGCTTCGGGGTGGCCGAGCTGCGCGACGGCCGCGTGGTCGGAATCGAGGAAAAGCCGCCAAAGCCCAAATCCAACTACGCGGTCACGGGGATCTATCTTTACGACCAAACCGTGTTCGACAAGATCGCGGCGCTCAAGCCCTCCGGTCGCAACGAGCTCGAAATCACCGACGTCAACAACGCCTACATCGGCGAAGGCACGATGACATACGCGATACTGGAAGGATGGTGGACCGACGCGGGCACCTTCGATTCCCTGCTGCGCGCCTGCAATCTGGTCAAAGAACGGCGCGAGACCGCCTGATGCCCAAGAGTCTCTTAAGCTTCGAGCTGCCTTTGAGGATCGCCGACCTGTGAAGGTTCTGGTTACCGGAGGAGCGGGGTTTATCGGCTCGGCATTCGTTCGAATGTTGTTGCTCGAAGCCTTGGCTGCGCGAGTCGTCAATCTCGACAAGCTGACCTACGCGGGCAATCTCGAGAACTTGCGCGAACTGAACACCGACTCCCGACACCGTTTCGTTCGCGGCGACATCTGCGATGCGGCGCTGGTTGATTCGCTGTTGGCTGCGGAGTGCCCGGACGCGATCGTTCATTTTGCCGCGGAGTCCCACGTCGACCGCAGCATCTTGTCGGCGCAACCGGTCTTCGACACCAATCTCAAAGGCACCTTCGTAATGCTCGAGGCCGCTCGCACCCATCGCACTGCGCGCTTCGTCCACGTCTCCACCGACGAGGTCTACGGCAGCTTGGCTCATCCGGTCCGCGCCGACGAATCTTTCGCCCTTCAGCCCAGCAGTCCCTATTCGGCTTCGAAGGCGGGCTCGGATCTTCTCGCGCTGTCTTATTTCACAACTTATGGACTGCCGGCGATCGTGACCCGCTCCTCGAACAACTATGGCCCTTTCCAGTTCCCGGAAAAGCTGATCCCAATGATGATCGCCAACGCGCTGGCCGACCAAACGCTGCCTATCTATGGCGACGGGCTGCAAATCCGCGAATGGCTTCACGTCGATGATCATTGCCGCGCGCTGGTCGCGATTCTCCGCGGCGGAAGAGAGGGCAGCGTCTACAACATCGGGGCCGACGAAGCGATGACGAATCTAGAGGTCGTGGGGCGGATTCTGTCGCTCGTGGGCAAGCCGCGCAGTTTGCTCAAAACCGTGACCGATCGGCCCGGCCACGACCGTCGCTACGCGATTTCAAGTGAAAAGATTCGTGCCGAACTCGGCTGGCAGCCGTCGATTCGATTCGAAGCGGGCCTGAGCGAGACGGTAAGGTGGTATCGCGATAATTCGGGCTGGATTGAACGGGTGAAAACCGGCCAGTACAAAGCCTACTACGAGCAGCAATACGGCTCGCGGCTCCCTTGACTCGCGCTCGAACCGCCCTGGAAAGGTCGGCTTCCCCACCGAACAAAAGCAGGGCGGCTTTTCCGCCGCCCTACTTCCCGCCCCCCTTGACTGCTGACTAACGGTCGAGGTCGGATCTGGCAGCTCCGGAGGGCCCCTATCCTCTAATCCAAACCGAGCAGCTCCAGCACCGGTTTCGCGTCCACGTTGGCCATCGACGCCGCCGTCAATACTTGAATTCGCGTCTGTCGATGGTCGGCCAGCTTTGGCTCGTTATGTTCCGGGTCGAAGAATAGCGGTTCGTCCGGCCCTGGCTCGCGCCCGAAGCGTTCATAGAATTCCTGATACCGAAGCGCCGCGATTGTCAGAAGCGCCCGCTGTACTTCGGCTTGGCGGCTAAAACTGCGACTCCCAAATGAACTGTCCCGCATAAGATCAAACCATTTTCTGCTAGTTGTTGTGCCAAAAAGTTACAAATTCTTAGACGACGTTGGTTACTTTTATCGTCAAGCAATCTGGGTGCCATCGCGCAAATGGTTGATTTATTTGGGAAACTGCTGGGGGCCGATAAGAAAATGTTGCACCATGGGTCAGTCCGAGCGACAATTGCTTAGCACCCTCGCAATTCGCCGGCGGGCTCGGACCGGCTTGAGCTTGGCGAGAGGAAATCATCTGGGAGGATGATTTCATTAGAACCTAGCCAAGCCGATCTAGCGAAGGTGATATTCTTTCATCTTCTTCTGCAAGGCCACTCGCGATAACCCCATCGCCTGTGCGGATCGTGACACGTTGCCAGCATGCTCTTTCAAAACCTTGGCGATGTATCCGGTTTCAAACTCGGCCCGCGCCTCTCTAAGCGGCTTGGTAGTCGACGAAATGAGCCCCGAACCTTCTGCATTTACCAAGACCGCGCTCGGCGCCCAGCCGCGAGCAAGCCCAAAGCTAGCGGCCTCGGACGCCGGGGCGACGTTACGTAGGGACTCGGAGAGTTGCTCGGGTGTCAGACTCGTGTTGTTGCCCGCAAGTGCGACCGCGCGCTCGATTTCGTTTAGCAGTTCCCGGATATTTCCCGGCCACGCGTAGCGCATCATCATTTCAAGTGCTAACGGTTCGATTCCCGTGATTTGACGGCCGTGGCGTGCCGCCGAGTTTGCAACAGCCTTCAGTGCAATCAGTGGGATATCCTCCCGCCTCTCGCGCAACGGGGGCAGTCGAATCGGAAAGGCCGACAACCGATAGTACAGATCGTCGCGGAAATTGCGTTTGGCGGTTTCCGCCTTCAAGTCGCGGTTGGTAGCGCAGATAACCCGCACGTCGACCTTGCGCGGCGCCGCTTCGCCGACCGGCACCACTTCGCCCTGTTCAAGCACTCGCAACAGTTTGGCTTGCATCGGCGTCGGCATGTCGCCGACCTCGTCCAGAAACATCACCCCGCCGGCCGCCGCCCGGAAAAGTCCCGGCTGATCGCTTATCGCGCCGGTAAATGAACCCCGCCGATGGCCGAACAGCTCGCTTTCCAGCAGTGTTTCCGGAAGCGCCGCGCAGTTTACCGCCAGGAAGGGCTCGCTCGCTCGGGCGCTCGCCCGGTGAATTCCCCGCGCGACCAGTTCCTTGCCGGTTCCGGTTTCACCTTCGATCAGCACCGTTATCCACGATGCCGCGGCGCTCTCCATCAGCCGAAAGACGTCAGCCATCGCCTTTCCGGTGCCAATTATTTCGCCGAACACGTCCTGCCGCGCGAGGTCGCGGCGCAGCGCCCCGACCTGGGTGCGCAGCAGCTGCTCCGATGCCTTGCTTTGGCCATAAAGCCGCGCATTCGAGATCGCGACCGCTATACTGCCCGCCAGCGCTTCGAGGAAAGCGAGATCCTCATCCGAGAAAGGCTCACCGCTGAGAGTATTGACCACTTCCAGAAGTCCCACTATGCCGTTGTTCGTGATCAAGGGGGCGGCAAGCACCCTACGAGTAGTCAAGCCGGTGTTCTTATCGATTCCTCGGTAAAAACGGGGATCGTTTTGAACGTCGTCGACGCGCAACGGCCGTCCCGATTTCAAGGCTGCCCCGGCGATTCCCTGATCGGCGGGAAAGCGCAGGTCTGCCACCCGCGCGGCAACCTCTGGATCGTCCTGCGCCACGTAGGGGAAGTAGAGTTCGTTGCGCTCCCCATCAAGCAGCATTACCGAGACCCCCTCGGCGTTGAGCACCTCGCGGCATTTTTTGACCACGTGCGGGATCAGCTCATCGATCTCGATTCGTGCGGCAAATGCGCAGCCGAGGTCATAAAGCAATCGGAAGCGGGCACTATCGTCTGGGCGAGGCATCGCGGCGTATTCTGCCTCTCATTGGTTGCGCGACGCAACCACAGCGCTCTTTAGCTAAACGAAAGAAGCGAGCGCTGTTCCGATATTCGCGAGGCGTGCTTAGAAACGATCATTTTTCGCGACCGTTAATGGGTTTGGTGAGGCTGCCGGTGGTGATTGGCGGCGTTCCTTCGGCGAGCGGAGCGACAGAATCCGGCGGCGCGTTGTTAGCCTTGGACTGATTGCGCGAACCACCTTTCTTTGCCTGTGCGCGACTCGAGGCCAAGCTCACCCGGGTCCGGACTCCGATCGCTCTGCTGGTAACAAGGCCGGCGCGGTCGCTTAAGTGGCCCAAACACCTGCTCGGTTCCGATTCAGTAATTGGCTATGCGCTGCCGACCGTAGGGGGGAGCGCTCGGATTCGAGCACCCGCTGGCGCAGCGAATTGTAAGCGACCGGTAGCCGGATTGAAGAAAACGCGGGAAGCCGGTCAAAGGTTCGGACACGCTCGTGCCGAAGCGCCCGCCCAGCCGATCTAGCCTCTTGCGACGCCGCTTGCCATTTCGGGAACCGATTAGCCCGAGCCGAGGAACGTCGCCCAGAGCGCCAGTGCACCCCGAAAACGGTGCTGGAGCCGGTTCGCTGCGGCGCTTTGCGAGCTAGAACTGTGGACTCCTCGAGGTTGCCCATCTGCATCCTTACCACCTCGGCCGGGGTCGCCGCGCAAGGTGCATGGTCCTGCCGATAGGCATCTTGGCCAGCGGTCGCGCTCCCGGAAA
>DASXNP010000169.1:0-3705 GCA_036494985.1 Binataceae bacterium (SeqCode) | reverse complement strand
CGCTCGAAGATCCGATCAAGTCGAGAGTGTCCTTGATCAAGGTGAGATTCTTGAGCGCGAGAAAATCGAACTTGATAAGCCCGATCTCCTCCACGTACTTCATCGAATACTGTGTGATCGGCATCGGGCTACTGTCGTCCGTGCGCTCCTTGTCAACGTACAGCGGAACGTTGTCCGACAACGGCGCGTCGGAGATGACGACTCCCGCAGCGTGTCTGGATGCATGGCGCAGAAGCCCTTCGAGCTTGAATGCAAAGGCGAAGAGTTGCGGATACTTCTCCCGCTCGGCCTCAAGCCGCGGCTCCATTTTGAGCGCTTCGGCGAGCGGAAAATCGCGCCCCTGCTTCGGCGCAGGATATAACTTCACGATTCGATCAGTCTCGGCAAAGGAAAGCCCGAGCACCCGGCCCACATCGCGGATCGCCTGTTTGCCCTTGATGGTGCCGAAGGTGATTATCTGAGCTACGCGGTCTTCGCCGTACTTCTGGCGCACGTAGGATATGACTTCGTCGCGACGCTCGAAGCAAAAGTCGACGTCAATGTCAGGCATCGACTTGCGCCCCGGATTCAGCCATCGCTCGAACAGGAGCTTGTGCTCGATCGGATCGAGGTCCGTAATTCGCAGCGCATAAGAAACCAGGCTGCCGACCACCGAGCCGCGCCCGGGTCCGACCGGAATCCCGCGTTCCCGCGCGTAGTTGATAAAATCGCTAACGATTAGCAGATAACCGGAGAAGCCCATGTCGCGGATGACCGGCAACTCCTCAGCCAACCGATCCTCGTACGGCGTGCGGCTAAATTGGCCGCGCCGCGCGCCGATCTCCTCGAGTCTGCGCAAGAGTCCTTCACGCGCGTGCCGCTCAAGCATCGCGTCGAGATTGTCGTTCGGGTCGATCTGGTAGTTTGGGAAATGAAAATTGCCCGTCTTGAACTCGAAATCAATTCGATTCGCGATTTCCAGAGTGTTACGGACCGGTTCAGAATCCGCTCCGAACGCGGCTGCCATCTCGGCAGGCGTCTTGACGTAGAACTCATCTGTGTCGAAGCGCCATCGCGTTTCGTCGGCCATGGTTTTGCCGGTCTGGATGCACAGCAGAACTTCGTGGGCACGCGAATCGTCGCGATGCAGGTAGTGGCAGTCGTTGGTCGCAACTAGCGGAAGCCCGACTTTCTGTCCGATATCACGCAAGGCTGCGTTGTAGGGAGCGTGCAGCTTGTTGTCCTGCAATTCAAGATAGAATCTGCCGGGAAACATGCTGGCGTATTCCTCGGCGACTTCACGCGCGCGATCCTGGCGATCGGCGCGGAGCGCGCGCACGATTTCGCTCGACAGGCACCCCGACAGTACGATCAGACCGTCGGCGCATTCGCGCAAAATCTCCTTGTCGATGCGCGGCTTGTAGTAGAGGCCTTCTTTGTATGCCGATGTGAGCAGCCGGCAGAGATTGCGGTATCCGACCCGATTCTCCGCCAGCAGGATGATGTGGTAGTTGCCGCCGCCGTCGACATCGTCGCTCTTCGGCACGACCGATCGATCGGTCCTCTTGCCGGGCGCCAGATATGCCTCGCATCCGACTATCGGTTTGATGCCCCGTTCGCGAGCCTTGCCGTAGAACTCGACCGCCCCGAACATGTTGCCATGGTCCGTGATCGCCATCGCGGGCATGCCGCAGTCTTGGGCATGCTGGAGCAGGGGACCGATCTTGTTGGCCCCGTCGAGGAGGCTGTACTGAGTATGGACGTGAAGGTGAACGAAACTCATTGGCCGACCCCTCTCCTCACCCGTCGGGAGACCGCGCGTTCGCCCGCCTCCCCGTCAAACCGACGCGATCCCACGCAGCATCCGTGCGGAGCCACGCCGCGCGACCGAATCCGCTACTTCTTCGGCGCCTCGGTCTTCTTGGCCGCCGGCGCAGGCGCTTCCTTGGCTCCAGCCTCCGCAGTCTCTGCGGCTGCAGCCGGGGCTGCCGTGCCCTCGGCGGCTTCGCCCTCGGCAGCGGCCTCCGCTGCTGCTGCCGCGACAGGAGCTTCTTCAATGGTCGGCGGCAGAACCGAAACAACCGCATAGTCGCTATCAAAAATTGGTCGGACCTCGCCGGGGAACGTGACCGTCGACACATGGATCACGTCGTGAATATCGAGCGGCGTCACGTCGACCTCGATGTACTCTGGAATCTCCAGCGGCAGGCATTCGACCTCGACCTCACGGACTAGCGGCTGGAGTATTCCGCCGTTTTGAACACCCATCGCCTTGCCGATGAACCTAAGCGGCACGGATAGCCGGAGCCGCGCGCTCATATCCACCTCGTAGAAGTCCACGTGAAGGATTGCCCCGCTAATCGGAGCCCGCTGCACTTCTTTGAGGATCACGTGCTTGTCGTTCAGCTCAGCTGCGTCCGAGCGAAGTTTCATCAAGCGCTGACGAGCGGCTGAGGCGATCCGCACGGCCAGCTCAGGCCCGGGCACTGTCACAGCAAGAGCGACGCCCTTTGCCCCATATACGACTGCCGGCACGCTTCCGGCTCGGCGAAGCGTGCGCACCTCGCCCTTGGTGTGGGTTTGGCGTTTTTCACAAGCCAGTTCGACAGTGTCCATTCGACTCTCCGATTGGTCGCTCAAGTCAGTCGCTAGTTGAAAAGCGAGCTGACCGACTCTTCATTATGAATCCGACGGATAGCTTCCGCCAGAAGGCCGGCAACCGACAATACTTTCAACTTTCCGAGTTCTGCCTGGGCCTTCGCCTTGAGCGGCACCGTATTGGTGGTGACAAGCTCCTCGATTTTGGAAGCGTTTAATCGTTCGCAGGCCGGATCAGAGAGGATCGGGTGCGTTGCGCATGCCAGCACCTGTGCGGCCCCGGCATCCGCGACGACTTTCGCCGCGGCGCTGATCGTTCCGGCGGTATCGATCATATCGTCGATCAACACCGCGATCGAATCGCGCACTTCGCCTACCAGTTGCATTTCGGCGACCTCGCTGGCGCGGCGTCGCCGTTTGTCGATGATGGCCAAAGAGGCGTTCAGGCGTCCTGCGAACGCGCGCGCTCGTTCGACTCCGCCGGCGTCCGGCGACACTACTGTTACCTTTTGCCCGTCAAGCCGTTTGCGCAGATACTGAATCAACACCGGCATCGCGAACAGGTTGTCCACCGGAATGTTGAAAAAACCCTGAATCTGCCCCGCGTGGAGGTCAATCGTGAGCACCCGCGAAGAGCCCGCGCTCGTGATCAGATCCGCAACGAGTTTTGCGCTGATCGGCACGCGCGGCGCTACCTTACGATCCTGTCGTGCATATCCGAAGTACGGAATCACCGCGGTTATTCGCTTGGCTGAAGCGCGCCGCAGCGCGTCGGTCAGCAGCATGAGCTCCATTAGATTTTCATTTGGAGGAGTGCAGGTCGATTGGATCACGAAGCAGTCACCGCCGCGAACGTTCTCGCGAATCTCAACCATCACTTCGCCGTCCGGAAAGCGACCAACCTCAGCCTGTCCAAGGCGCACCTTGAGATTTTCGCAGACCTCTCGGGCAAGCGCCGGATTGGAATTGCCCGTGAATATCTCTAACTGATCCTTGGCCCGCTCAGGCATCGTAATTCCCCCGCAAAAAGCGGCTCGTGATAGTACCGAGTTTTCCCGCCTCGATGCCGCTGCTCAGCTGCTTTTTTAGCCCTTGGCTGGGCGGGAAGGATTCGAACCTTCGAATGCC
>DASXNP010000168.1:0-4712 GCA_036494985.1 Binataceae bacterium (SeqCode) | reverse complement strand
AGCCCTTCGCTCACAGGGCGACTTCGCGATTTACTACCTTGCGGGGCAGCGCGCAGCGCAGCATTCTTCGCTGTATCCTGACACCGATTCCAATCGCTTTCTCTACGCGCCGGTTTTCGCGATCGCATTCGTGCCGCTGGGTCGGATGCCGCTCCGGGCGGCGCAGTCGGCGTTCTTCGTATTCAACGCCGCGGCGCTGTTAATGCTGATTACCGGTTCGGGCCGCATGCTTTTCGGCGAACGTCGATTGCCTGCCTTGCTGATCGTCGTTCCGCTGCTGCTGGTCTCGCGCTTCGTCAATAACAACATTGAGCACGGGCAGATAAATCTCTGCGCGCTCGCCCTGATCGTGTGGGCGATCGTAAGCGCCGAAAAGCGCAAACCGGCGGCGGCCGGGCTAATCCTGGCGGCCGCGATTCTGATCAAGCCCTTCGGTCTGCTCGCCGCCTTGTACTTGGCGCTAACCAAGCGAATTTCCTCGTTGCTGTGGACCGGGGTGTGGATCGCAATCCTGCTCGCCCTTCCGATTGCCTTCCTGGGCTCATCGAGTGCGATCGCCGAGACCAAGAGTTACATTCGGGCAGCGGCGTCGATGGGCGCGCGCTATCATACGATGCTTACCAATCAGTCGAGTACTTCGGCGTCGATTCGGCTGCTGCGTGGCGCCGTGCCGGAGCACGGCGCGTTTGTTATCGGGGCCGCTTTAGAGTTCGTGCTGATTGCCGGCGTGGGTTGCTGGGTAACGATCGCGGGTGATCCCGGCTCGGAGGGCAGTCGGCTGGCGCTGTGCGGGCTGTTTTGCATCATGCCGTCGCTTGCGCCGGTTTCCTGGAAAAGCTACTACGCGTCGTTACTTCCCCCCTACATGGCATTGGTGTCACTGCTGTGGACACCTCGGTCGCCCGAAGCTGGATCGCCTGCTCTCGCCCGCGCTCTAGTGGGGCTATCGGTGGTGATGAACATGGTGGGCGGAACGCTTAATCATTGGGCGTTGTTTTATTCGCTCCATTTTCTTTCCTCGCTGGTGGTGCTCTCGGCCTTGGTCGCCGCAGCCCTGCTACCTCCTAGTGACCCCGCCTGGTGGCAGATCGACCCGTCAAACGCTTAGCTTCGATGAACTTCGACTCTGATTTCGTCAAGCGAAGGCGTGGAAAAGCCCGACTTTACCTCGAAAAGGTGTTGGCACCGCACACCGACGCAATCGCGTCGAGGCTTGCCTCAATCGTCTCAAATGACGAAGCCGGCGCCGGCTATCGCCGGAGCGCCTATCGTCTGACACTGCGCGGTGCGCCCGATCTGTTTGCCCGGCGATCGCGCCGCGGCGGAGCGATGCGTTTTCTGGTGCCGGACATCTACTTCGGAGCAGAGCCCCGTCCGTTGCGTGAACTGCTGGTAACCATCGAAGCGCGGACGCGCGGCGTGCCGCTGGCCGAACCGATGGGTGCGGTGGTCGAGTGGGTGGCGCCGATGATCTACCGCGGCTTTTTCCTCACCCGCGCCCTGGAGGGCATGACGCTGTGGGATTTTCTACGCAGGGATTGTGATTCGGTAACGCGCGGATACGTACTGGATCAAGCGCGTCATGCGATTGATACCATGCATCACTGCGGCTTGCTGCACGCAGACCTCAACCTGCACAATCTGTTCGTCACGCGGGTCGGCGATCAATTTACGGTGGTGATTCTCGATCTCGACAAAGCGCGGCTCTATTCGCCGCCGCTTTCCGAGTCGCTGCGCGAGGCGACTCTGGCGCGACTGTCGCGATCAGCGCGCAGACTCGATCCGGTCGGACGCTATCTGGACGATTACGCGCGATCTCGCCTTAGCATCGCCTAGGGGCAGGTGCTTTTCGCGCTTACGGTTTTCTTCTGGGCTCTCCCGACCATGGCGGCTCGCGGACCGGAGCGCTGGCGCTTCAAACTGCTCAGCGTAAATCCGCGCCCGACGGCTTAGAAGGCGCTTGGGGTCAAGAACGAGATCGAAGTCTTAACGAGCGCTTCACTGCCGAGCCCAGCCATGGTTAAGCGCAGGAAAGCTTCGCGTCCGCTTCCCCCTCGTCTCGCGCAAGGGAGACGCGGCTGCCCGACCCGAGCAGAAAACGATCCGTCGCGAGGTCGATCGCCTGCGAATCGGGACCGGTCGCTGGGGAGGAAGCGCTCGCTTCGATTGTTTTGACTTTTATCGCGACGAGAATCCCGCGCCCGGCGCCGTGCGATTGGCCCCCCGCGGCGGCGAGGGCGCCTTTTGCCCCAGGCGCGATACGCGCGTGACTCCGTCGATGGCCGCCAGCGATCGCATTAGGGTATCGAGTTGATGAGCGTTGGAGACGTGCACTTCGAAATTCGAGACTGCGCGCCCGTCGGTAGCGGAATTCCGCACCTCAGCGGTTGAAATGTTCACTCCCACCGCTGCGATCGCCTTCGACATTGCGGCCAGCAGCCCTGGCTGATCGACGCACACTACTTCGATCCTTATTGGACGCGGACTGTCCTCTCCTTCCCTCCAAACCACCGGCACCTGCCGCTGCGGGTCGGACTCGAGGGCGCGCGGGCAGCTGAAAAGGTGAACCGTTACCCCGCGGCCGCGAGTGATGAAACCGATGATGGTCTCTCCGGGCAGCGGCGAACAGCACTTGGCAAACCGCACCATCACATCGCCTATTCCCGAAACCACCACGCCGCCACTGGCAGCGCGCCGTGCTTCTTTGATCCGGTCCTTTGACGGTGGGACGCCCGCGGCCGGGGTTTTTTCACCGCGATAGGCTTTGAGCTCGTCGGCGCTGAGCAGCTTTCCGAGCGCCTGGTTGACGGTCACGATTCCGTATCCCACCGCGGCCAGGATGCCATCGGCGTCCTTCTGGCTCAGCTCCTTCAAGGCGCCCTCAAATCGGTTTTCGCGCTTGAGTTGAGCGACGCTTAGGCCCAGCGGCTCAAGCTCATGATCCAGCAGAGCGACGCCGAGCTGGATCGATCGAGTCGCTTGTTGCGCTCGCAGCCACTGGCGGATGCGGCTCTTGGCTCTCGCGGTAACAGCGTAGTTCAGCCAATCCTTGCCCGGGTTCTGCTTGTCGGCGGTGATCACCTCTACGGTATCACCCGAGCGCAGTTTGAAGCGCAGCGGCACCATCCGTCCGTTAACCCGGGCGCCGGTCAGGTGGCTTCCGACTTGCGAATGGATTCGAAAGGCAAAATCGATCACGGTCGCGCCGGGCGGAAATTCGAGCACGTCGCCCTTCGGCGTAAAGACGTAGACTTCCTCGGAGAACAGGTCTTCCTTGACGGTCGAAAGAAACTCCTGGGGATCCTTGAGATCCTGCTGCCATTCAATCAGACGACGCAGCCAGGTGAACTTTTCGGTATCCTTGGGACCTTTGCCGTTGTTCTCCTTGTAGTCCCAATGCGCGGCGATTCCTTCTTCGGCGACTTTGTGCATTTCGTGGGTGCGAATCTGCACTTCCATTCGCTGCCCGCGTGGGCCGATGACGGTGGTGTGCAGCGACTGGTATTGGTTCTGCTTGGGCAGTGCGATGAAGTCTTTGAAGCGGCCGGGGACGGGTTTCCAGTTCGCGTGCACGATGCCCATCGCTTCGTAGCATTCGTACTTTTCATTGACGATTATGCGGAAAGCGACCAGGTCGTAGATCTGATCGAAGGGCAGACCCTGTCGTTCCATCTTGGCGTTGATCGAATAGAAATGCTTGGGACGCCCCGTCACTTCAGCCTTGACGCCAGCCTCCTCGAGCCGCTGCGAAAGAATTTTCGTGACCGCCTTGATATAGTCCTCGCGCTCGAGGCGACTCTTCGCGACTTCGGATTTCAGCGCCGCGTAGGCAGCGGGATTCAAATAGCGGAAGGCGTAGTCTTCGAGCTCGGTCTTGATCCAATTGATTCCGAGCCGATGCGCGATGGGCGCATAGATCTCCAACGTCTCGCGCGAGATTTCGCTCTGCTGGCGCTGCGAAAGGTGATCCAGGGTCCGCATGTTGTGGAGACGATCGGCGAGCTTGATTAGCACGACCCGGATGTCGCGCGACATCGCGATGATCATCTTGCGGAAGTTTTCCGCCTGTTTCTCTTCCCGGCTTGAAAACGTGATCTTCGAGACCTTGGTCATCCCGTCGACTAGCTCCGCGACTTCCGGGCCCCAAGCGGCTTCGATCTGCTCGAGCGAGATCTTGGTGTCCTCGACGATGTCGTGAAGCAGGGCCGTAATTATCGACGCTTGATCGAGTCGCAGGCGCGCCACGATCATCGCCACATTGAGGGGATGGGTCACGTAAGGCTCGCCCGACGCGCGCTTTTGTTGGGCGTGCATCACCGAGGAATAGATATACGCCCGTCTTATCCAGTCGGGATCGGCCGAGGGATTGTACAAGCGAACCTGCTCGAGTAGCTCGTCGAGCTCGCGCGGGTTGCTATCTGTTGCTAGCGCTTCGTCCACGGCGCGAACTCCTCGCGCAGGCGCTTCACCTTGAGCCGCTCGGCCGCTACGATATGCGCCAAGCGCGAAATCGACTCTCCGACGTCGTCATTAATTATAAGGTAATCATATTCCGGATAAGCGGAAGCCTCGTCATTTGCGCGCCGTAGCCTGCGGTTGATCGCGACTTGGCTCTCGGTGCCGCGCCGACGCAGCCGGTCTTCGAGCGCGGCAAAGCTCGGCGGCAGTACGAAGATCGTGACTGCATCGTCGGTGTATCGGTCGCGAATTCG
>DASXNP010000167.1:0-7216 GCA_036494985.1 Binataceae bacterium (SeqCode) | reverse complement strand
CCGACGAAATCCAGGTTGATGTCGGGATGGATGAGTTGTAGTCCCATCAGGCCTCTGCAAAGCTGCGGGCGAGCCGTATCGCCGAATTTGCGATTGTAGACCTATATGTTGGGGTCGGCCAAGGGCCTGCCCGGGGGCGGGTGAATGTTTGCGAAGGAAGGCTTGGAAGGCGTGGTCGCCGCGCGCACGGCGATCTCGTTGATCAAGGGCGAACAGGGAAGTCTTGGCTACCGCGGGTATTCGATCGGCGATCTGGCTCGCAATTCGAGTTTTGAGGAGACTGCCTACCTTCTGTGGTACGGCGAACTCCCGAAGTCGGAAGAATTGGCCACCTTTGCGGCGACGCTGAGGAGCAGCCGTAACCTCAGCACAAGGCTCGCGGATACGGTCGCGCGTGCGCCTCGATCGGCGGAACCGATCGACGTGCTGCGTACCGCGGTCTCGATGATGGCGAGTGAAGACCCCGACCTACCAGACAACAGTGAGGCCGCGAATCGCCGCAAGGGGACAAGGATAGCGGCCGCGATGCCGACCATCGTGGCGGCGTACCGGCGGCTAGGGGCGGGATTGGAAACCGTGGAGCCTGACCGGTCGCTGAGTCACGCGGCGAACTTTCTCCTCATGTTGCGGGGCAAACGGCCGGAAAAGATCGAAGCCGAAGCGCTTGACTTGGCTCTGGTGCTGCAGGCGGATCACGGACTTAACGCGTCGACCTTTGCAGCGCGCGTGGCGGCGGGAACGCTTGCGGACCTGCACGCCGCGGTGACGGCAGCGATCGCAACCTTGAAGGGCCCCCTGCATGGCGGTGCGGCGCGCGAAGTGATCGAGACCATGCGGGCGGTCGCTAGCTCATCGAAGGCCGATTTGTTCGTTGCACAGCAACTGACGGATCGAAGGAAGGTCGCCGGTTTTGGGCATCGGGTCTACAAGCATTCCGACCCGCGAACCGCGCCGCTGCGTGAGATGCTGTGGAGATTGGCGAAGCACAAGGGTCTGGAAACATGGGCTGCCCTGGCAGATGGCATTTCAGATGCCATGCGCAGGCATAGCCGGATCGAACCGAACGTCGATTTCTACACCGCGCCAGTTTACGAACTGCTTGGAATCGACCCGTCGATTTTTAGCAGTGTCTTTGCGTGCGCGCGGATCGCCGGATGGGTCGCACACGTGATCGAGCAGCATTCAGACAATCGGCTGATACGACCGAGCGAGGAATACCTCGGCCCGCTGGCGCGGCGCTATGTGCCGATCGGCCAGCGCGGGTAACGCGCGGAGGCAGAGCCATCCGATCAGGCCGCGACGCTGCGCGCCTTACCGCACTTCAAGCACAAGTTGTTCTGATTGTTGGGGTCCTCGACGATGCCCTCGTCGAGCGAATGGCAAACCTTAAGACACTTGGCACAGATGAAGTAGATGCCTTCAATGGTCTTGTTGATTCGTTCCCGATTGAGGACCCGTCCCCGGAGTTTCTCGATGCGTATGCCGAGAAGGTCGCCATACTGGCGCTTAATCTTGCGGCGGCCGATTTCATCTTTGGGGAGGTCGGCATCCTCATCGGACTCTTCGGCGTTGTCACCGAAACCCGCGTAAAGGTCGCCCTTGGACGATTTGCTATTCTTGCGCGCCCTAGCCATACGTTTTGGGGAAACCTCGTCTGGCACGCTCAACGCGTGCGTTCGGAATAACCGCAGGTTTTGTCGCAGGTCCAGAAGTAGCCCTTCTTACCGAACCCGGTGTAGAAGACGACTTTACTCTCCGCTCCGCAGCTCGGGCAGATGCGCTTCGCAGCGCTAGCCGCCTTCTGAGCGGTCTTTGCTTTTTTCTCAGCCATTGGACTTTACCGTTTGGGTCACAGGTTCAAAAAAACTCAGCCCTTTAAAGCGGGCCGAGCACTTAAACGTTAAGCGTCGGCAACCATGACAGTCAATACTTTCGATGTTAGCGTTATGCGACTCGGGCGATTTTTGATTGCGCAAAGCAGTTGACTTTTGCCTTCGCAGTTTAGACGGATCGGCGACGTCGCATGAACGAATGACTGGCGGGTCGCTTCGCGAAGGACGATGATCGGCAGTTCGTGGAATCGCGGCTGAAAGCAAACGAAGCGGTGTTGTTCATTGATCGCAAGGGGCGGAGTTACCTCAAGCGGCTGAAACTCGGGCGAAAGATTCTAATCAGAGGGGAGATACTGGCCGACGAGTTGGTCGGAATCGAAGAGGGGTCGCGGCTCAAGTTCAGCGGCGGCGAAACCTTCATCGTGCTGCGACCGACGTACGCGGACCTGATACCGCATCTCCCGCGTCAGGCACAGGTGATTTACCCAAAAGATACAGGGCCGCTGCTGATCTGGGGCGATGTGTTCCCCGGCGCGACCGTGATCGAAGCAGGAACCGGTGCCGGGGCGTTAACCATCGCGCTGCTGCGCGCCGTGGGATCGAACGGACGCTTGATCTCGTATGAGATTCGCGAGGATTTCGCATCGCTGGCGCGATCGAACGTGGAGGCGTTTTTAGGCGCTGCGACGAACTGGACGCTGCGCCTGAAAGACGTTTATGAAGGCTTCGAAGAAACCGGCGTCGATCGGATGTTCCTCGACTTGCCCGAACCGAATCGCGCGCTGGGTGTCGCCGCACGCGCGCTGCGTCCGGGCGGAGTGCTGGTGTGCTACGTGCCGACGGCGATGCAGCTGAAGGACACCGTCGAGGCTTTGCAACAGGACGCCGAGTTCGGCCAGATCGAGAGTTTCGAGACGATGCTGCGACATTGGCAGGTCAAAGGGCTCAGCGTCCGCCCGTTGCATCGAATGGTCGCGCACTCGGCGTTCATCATCGTATCGCGCCGCCTGGCGGAGGCTTTGCTGCCGCAGGGACCTAACGAGCGTGCGCGGGAGGATGGCGACGATCGGACTTTGAAATCGCCGAGTGACGATGAACCCGAGTCGAATTAGTCGTTTCGACTAGTGCGAAAAAAGGCGGCCTAACAAATTAGCGATTGATCCCGCGATGCTTTGTGACTGGTTGGGCGCTGCGGGTGAAGCGGCTGGGGCGGGCGCTGGAACGTCGGAAGCGGTGATCGGCGCCGGTTTGGAGAAAAAGCCTCCGCCATGCCGGGAGCATACGGCGGTCGGCGTCGTGCCGATCAAAAACGGAAGATTGATGATGCGGGGACAACTGGCGGTTGCAAGCTGACCGGTTTCCGGATCGATCGCGGCAATCGCGATGCCGGGCGGACGAACGAAGTTGCGATGCTCGCCTGCCTCCGCAAGAAGCATGAAATTGACCCACGCCGGCAATGCTGCTTGCGCGCCGGTCAGGCCGATGCTCCGGGGGCGATCGAAGCCAACCCAAACGCCGGCCGCTATTTTGGGGGTGTACCCGATGAAGTACGCATCGTGATAGTCGTCGGTGGTTCCGGTCTTCCCGGCGGCCGGAAAGTCGAGGCCCATCGCGGAAGCGCTCGCGCCGGTTCCATAGTTGAGGACACCCTCAAGCGCGGAGGTGATCAGATAGCTAACGTCAGGACGAATTGCGACGCGCTCCTTCGGCGTGTGTTGATAGATGAGATGGCCGCGACCATCGACAACGGACTCGATCGCGTAGGGGCGGCGCGCGATGCCATTCGCGGCGAACACCTGATACGCCGCGGTAAGTTCCGCGAGCGTCGTTTCGCCCGCGCCGATCGCGATCGGAAGAAAAGGCGGGAACTTTTCGCCGAGGCCTAGCTCGTGCGCGGTGTGGATTAAGGTTGGCGGACCAAGCATGTTGCCGACATAAGCAGTCGGAATGTTGAGCGACTCGGCGAGCGCATCGGCGATGATCACGTCGCCTTTGTAGGTTCCTTCGTAGTCGACCGGAGTCCAGCCGCCGAAGGACAGCGGACGATCCGGCACGATTGAGGCGAGTGTCAACGGGCGCGAAAGCGGACATCGCGAAGGATCGAGCGCCGATAAGTAGACGATAGGTTTGAACGCCGAGCCGGGCTGCCGATAAGCGGAAAGCGCGCGGTTGAACTGGCTGTCGGCGTAGCTACGCCCACCGACCATCGCAAGTATCGCACCGGTGTCAACGTCCATCGCGAAGAGCGAACCCTCGAGTCCGCCTTCAGGATCGTCGCGACGCAAACGCTTGTGAGCGCGCTCGATTCGATCAAGGTTGTCGGTCACACTTTGATCAGCGAGCGCTTGAATTCGCGCATCCAGCGTCGTGTAAACTTTTACCCCGGCCAAATTTCCATCGAAGCCAGGGATGCCAGCGACTTCGCGGGCGACCTCGTCGGTAAAGTAGGGGGCTGGCCGCCCGCCGTTGTCGTTAGCAAGAACGATGGGCGCAGCGATCGCGGCGGTGTAGGCCCGATCGTCGATGACACCGGCGCGCCGCATCACCGCAAGCACGGTGTCGCGGCGCGAGCGCGAAGCATCGGGATGGCGACGGGGATCATAGAGCGTCGGCGCGCGGATCATGCCTATGAGAGTGGCGGCCTGCGCCGAGGTAACATCGCGAAGGTCGCGATCAAATAGATAACGGGCGGCCAGCGGCAATCCGTAAACCGGCGAACCGTGATAATCGCCCATCGGAACGTCATTGATATAGCGATCGAGAATCTCCCTTTTGGAGAGGCGAATTTCGAGCACTATCGCGATCGCCGATTCCCGGAACTTGCGACGAAAGCTGCGTCGCCGAGGCGCAATGAACGTGCGGGCGAGTTGCTGAGTGATGGTGCTGGCGCCCTGATCGAGTCGGCCGCGGTGGAAATCTACCACGGCGGCCTCGACCATGCGGACCGGATCGAACCCCGGATGGTAATAGAAGAAGCGATCCTCGGTAGCGAGAAGTCCGTTGACGACGACCGCGCTCACCTGATCGAGCGGAACCTCGATGCGCTCCGCCGGAGTATCCGGCAGTAGACGCCCGACAACTTGCGGCTCAAGTATGGCTTCGCGCAGAGCAACGCCGGAAGGATCGTGGATGGCTGCCACGGCGCCATTTACGACTTGGAAACTGACGGGAACCGCGGGATAGTCGCGAACCCCGAGGCGGAACGAGCGCGGGAATATAATCACCTCCGCGTCGGAAGCGAAGTACTGTCCGGGGCTGGATGGAACCGTGGTGGGCGCGTATGCCATCCGATTGAGTCGAGCGAGGAGATCCAGACGCTTGAGATTATCGCCGGGGTGAATCGCCAGCGGCGCCGAGTAGATGGACGAGGTCATCGCGGCCCGACGCCGCTCAATTATAAGCGAGATTTCCGTGTAGAGCTGCGCAAGATAGAACCCGAACGCGAAGGTCGAAACCAAGAACGCGACGAGCGCGCGGCGGCGCAATCGGGGAGACCGCCAGGTCTTGCCCAGTGAGTCCCGAATGTCCCGGATCGCTTTCAATCAACCTCGCAGCCGCCGCCCTAAAATTATACACGGCGCGGCGGCCGCTGGCTCCGCTCTCGTAACCACCCGCGGCGGGTCAATTTGACGAGAGTGGCGGCCGCGCAGGCCGTTGACGGCGTTACGGAGACTGAGCGGGCTGTGGGCCAAGCCACTGCCGAGGGGCGCTGATTGGACGCTACTGCTTGTAGCCGAACCTGCGCAGCATCGCGTGGCGCTCGGCGGTGTCGGTTTCGTCCTCGATCCCGCCCGGCGAATCGCCGTCGATCACGCCCATGACCCCCCGGCCCGAGTCCTCGCACGCGACGATTACGCGCAAGCGGTTGGCCGTCGCGCAGAAGACGCGGCAGACTTCGGGAACCAGCTTGATTTGATTGAGGACGTTGATCGGAAAGGCGTTGCCCAGCATCACGACGAAAACATGACCTGCAGCAATGGCATTGGCTGCTTCGATCGCCGCAGTCTCAAGACCAGGATCGGTTCCGGTGTGGCGAATCAGGCATGGGCCAGATGCCTCACAGAAGGCCACGCCGAACTTGATTCCCGGCACGGCGGCAACCAACACCTCGTAAAGATCTTCGACGGTCTTGATGAAGTGAGACTGGCCGATGATGACGTTGGAAGTTTCGGGCTTCTCGATGTCGATGAGCTTGAGTTCCATGGTTAAGCCACACACGACTTGTGCAAAAGGAGCACGCGCTGAACTGGAATCGTAGTCGACGGCGGGCTATGCGAAAAGAGAAACGGTTCGAGCGCGTGATGCAAAACGAGGAGTGGGGTCAAAGTCTGCCGGCGTTCTTCTACCGGCTTTCGCCGCTCGCGCAGCGCTGCTATCTGCAGAGCGATTCGATCGATCGCTTTGCCCTCGACGCCCACCCCCGGTTGAACGATCTGATGGGAGCTCTCGGCGAAGCGATTGTGCGAGGTTCGATCGTCTCGATTCGGAACGCAGGGCAACGACTGTGCGATCACATTTGTAACGAGCTACGGGTGACGGGTGTGCCGATTCAAGTGCGCGGCGTGCGTCCAAGCAATGCTCGCGGCGAGTTGCATGGAATCTACTATCCGAACGCACGGCCGCCGTTCATCGTGCTCTGGATGCGAACCGCGCAGCGCCATGACGTGGTCAAGCCAAAGACGCTCGCGCGCACGCTGATGCACGAACTGGCGCATCACCTGGACTTTCATCTGTTCAATTTGCGCGACTCATTTCACACTCGCGGATTCTTCAAACGCGAGTCCTATCTTATGCGAATCGGCTGGCCGCAGCGGCGCCCGCCTCTGACCCAATGCGGTTTGAAAGGCGATCAAACATCCGCTTGACGATCCGCCGCGCGAATCAGTAGTTTTGCGCGAACTGCGAGACGGCGGCTTCTACTAAGATAGCAATGTCCATGGGAATTTTGCGGAGGATACGCTCGTTGATTTCGGCTGAGGCGCGACTGCTAGACGACCTAGCGGCGCTGGCGGGAAAAAACCAAGGGCTCGTGGATCGGCTACATCGTCACGCCCTACGCTGCAAGTACGAACAGATGTCGCCTGTTCTGACCGACCTGGCGGCAAAAGAACAAGCGCATGTGAAGGCTCTCGGTACGATCCTGTCCGAGCACCGTACTTGGGCGAAGCTGCCCGAGGCGCCGACCCATGAGGGATTGAACGACTGGGAACGGCTGAGCGGCGACCTCGAGCTGCTGGCAGAGATCGGACTTTCGATGGGCCAGCTCGCGGTGTTCTGGGAAGGATTGAACGCGGCGATTACGGAACGGCTTCGCGAGATATCGGCCGAGGATTCCGAGAATACCCGCACACTGCGCAAACTGACGTTAAAAGCCGATCCGCACG
>DASXNP010000166.1:0-1545 GCA_036494985.1 Binataceae bacterium (SeqCode) | reverse complement strand
GGGTGGTCCACCGACAGCGCAGACGCGTGCAGAGCCTGCCGCTCAAAGCCGTAAGTCTCAGATGCCCGGCCGCCGTAGAGTGCGTCGGCGATCACGGGGTGGCCGATCGAAGCAAGGTGGACTCGTATCTGATGGGTCCTTCCCGTTTCGGGCCGGACCCAGACCAGGGTTACTGCGCTACCGGCGATTCGAAACCGTTCAATGACCTGCACGGCGCTTACCGCCTCCCGCGGTGAGCGCGACCGGACGGACATCCGCTGGCGGTGGGTCGGATGGCGCCCGAGCGGCCGCTCGATGGTAACCTGATCGCGCAGCAAATTGCCGCTTAAGAGCGCGATGTAGGTCTTGCGCACCGTCCGATCCTTGAACTGGCGCGACAGCGAGGTTCTGGCGTGCGGCGTTCGGGCAATCACCATCACACCCGAAGTGTCCTTGTCCAATCGATGGACGATTCCGGGCCGGGGAATTCCGTCGGGCTCGAGCATGCGGCCCAGCTCCGGGAACTGGCCCAGCATAGAATCCACCAGTGTCGCACCTTGATAGGTGGGCGCCGGATGAACTGGCAGTCCGGCGGGCTTGTCGATCGCAATCAGCTCCTCGTCCGCATAAAGGACCTGGACGTATGGGGCTTCTTTGACGCGCGCAGATTCTTGTTCGGGCGCGGTCGGTTGGGCCGGCTCTTGGATCTCAATTTCATCGCCGCCGTGAACCTGGCTCGAAGCGCGGGCTCGGGTTCGATTGAGCGCAACGCGCCCTGCTTTGATCATGCGCGCGATTTGCGATCGCGAATACTGAGACCCGAACTGCCGGGCCAGAAAATAGTCGATCCGAACGCGACCGGCATCCGGCCCCACCGTAATCTTACGCGGCGTGTCGGTCGCCAAGCTCTATTGGAAGCGGTAGGGCACCGGATGCGCCCGTTCGTAGGCCGCGATCTCGGCGGCGTGAACAAGGGTCAGGGCGATGTCGTCCAGACCGTCGAGCAGACACCTTTTGCGGTGTGGATCAATCTCGAAGCCGGCCGACCATTCCTGGTCGCTGACCCTTTGGCCGGCGAGGTCGACCGTCAAGGAGTAACCAGTATCCTTCTTAACGGCCTGAAAAATGTGCTCGACCTCGCTCGCTTGCAGCACGATTGGGAGAAAGCCGTTTTTGAAACAGTTGTTGAAGAAGATATCGGCGAACGAGGGCGCGATAACCGCCTTGAAACCAAAATCGTCGAGCGCCCAGACCGCGTGCTCGCGCGAGCTGCCCGAGCCGAAATTGGCGCGCGCGACTAGAATCGACGCGCCCTTGAAACGCGGCTGATTGAGAACGAAGTCCGCACTATCGGCTTTGTTGCGCCAGTCGTAGAAGAGACCCGCGCCCAGTCCGCTGCGCACGATCGCCTTGAGAAACTGCTTGGGAATTATCTGATCGGTGTCGACATTGACCCGATCCAGTGGCGCAACCCGCCCGCGATGCACAGTGAATGCTTTCATCGTAATTCTTCTCTCTCTCTAGCTAGCTCAGCGTTGTCATACTGAGGCGCGCGCACTTAGCGCG
>DASXNP010000165.1:0-2211 GCA_036494985.1 Binataceae bacterium (SeqCode) | reverse complement strand
CGGTCCTGGTGCGCCGGGATCGCTTAGGGAATTGGCCGCGGGGCTGGCCGACTCGTTCCGGATACTCGAGCCTTACCAGCGGGGTAGCGACGGCGAGCCGCTGTCGGTCGCGCTTCACGTGGCCGACCTGTTCGACCTGATCCAGGCGCGCTGTGCCGGAGAACATCCGGCGCTGGTGGGCCATTCGTGGGGAGCGATGCTTGCACTTGCATACGCCGCCGCGCATCCGGGTACCGTCAGCCGTCTGGCCCTAATTGGATGCGGCACTTTCGACACGGCGTCGCGCAGTCGGATGCGGGAGATCATCCAAGCGCGGATGAGTGATGACGAAATGCGCAAGCGAATCGAGCTGCTGCCTAGGCAACTGCGGGATCCGGATGAGCGGCTCGCGCAAAGAGCGCGGCTATTGGCGCCGGTTTATTCATGCGATTTGATCAGCGACGAAATGGGCGGGACGACCGATGCACGCGCCCAGGAAGAAACCTGGAACGACATGATCAGGCTTCAGGAAGAGGGGGTCTACCCAGCGGCCTTTACGGCGATCAAGGCGCCGATAGTGATGCTACACGGTGCCGAGGATCCGCATCCGGGCCGGATGATCCATGGCACCCTTGGGCGGTACTTGCCGCAACTGGTGTATTTCGAATTGGAGCGGTGCGGGCACTATCCGTGGCTTGAGAAGCAAGCTCGCAAGCAGTTCTTCCGAGTCTTGCGCGACTACTTGGGTCGCGATGCGGGGTCCAACGCCTAGCGGAGTTGCCCGCCCCCGCGTTGCGGAGGCGAGACGCGCCTAGGCCTACCTCACCGGCAACCTCCACCGTACGGATTCTTTGCCGGTCGGGGCCGATCAATAAAGCCGCCGAGGGCCGGGTTTTGCCTTTGCTAACGGGAGGCGGATTGGCGGACGGGCACGGAGGTGCGCAGTAGATCGGCGCGCATCAGAGTAACCCGATGCGGCGTCTTCAGCGCAACCAGCATTTCGGAGATCGACTTGTTGGTTTTGGGATGAATCAGCGCCGGTGCCAGTTCGCTCAGCGGTGCCAGCACAAAGCGCCTTTCCTGTAACAGCGGGTGTGGCACCTTGAGCGTACGAGTGTCGATAACTTCCTTGTTGAAGAACAGGAGATCAAGATCGATTATTCGGGGTTTGTACTTCCCGCGCGATGCAGCCTTGCGGCCTTTTACCCGCTTGCGGCCCATCACCCGCTCGATGGAAAGCAGCTTTCTCATCAAGACGTCGGGAGCCAGCTCGGTCTCGAGTTCGATCGCGCCGTTGAGAAACGGTCCTTTTACATCGCCGACAGGCTCGGTCTCGTAGATAGAGGATTGGCGCATGACCCGCGTGTCGGGCAGTTTCCCAATCCGATCGATCGCCTCGCGGTAGTTGGCGACCCGGTCGCCGAGATTGGTACCTAGTCCGATGAAAACCCTATGGGGCATTCCTCCCCTTTCGCTAGAGACGGAGCGCTTCGAGCCTTGCCACCGCTTCTTTCAACCGATCGCTTGCAACCGTCAGTGCGAAGCGAACGAACCCTTCGCCGGAGTTACCGAATCCAGAGCCGGGCGTGATCACCACCCCGGCATCCTTGAGGACGCGCTCGGAAAATGAGACCGACGTGTAGCCCCTGGGCACCTGCGCCCAGATATAGAAGGTTGCGCGCGGGGAGTCGCATTCAAGACCGATGCGACGCAGCGCCGCCACCATCAGGTCGCGCCGCTGTTGGTAAATCGAGCAGTATTCGCGAAGTTTGAAGGCGGATTCGTCATCGGCTTTAAGCGCGGTGATCGCGGCTTCCTGGACGGCTTGGAATATT
Source organism: Binataceae bacterium (SeqCode) (assembly GCA_036494985.1). Taxonomy (GTDB): domain Bacteria; phylum Desulfobacterota; class Binatia; order Binatales; family Binataceae; genus DASXNP01. The sequence goes on along the minus strand of DASXNP010000165.1, from coordinate 397 downwards.
CCCGAATCCATGTTGGTTTTAACCGTACCGAGACCGCCAATAAGCTTCGGGTTGCCGACTACGAAGCCGACTCGCCACCCGGTCATCGAGAAGGTCTTGGAGAGCGAATGAAATTCGACCGCGCACTCCCTTGCATCATCTACTTCCAGGACGCTCGGGGCGCGGTAGCCATCGTAGGCGATCTCGGAGTAGGCCTGATCATGGGCGAGAATAATCTGATTCCGCAGACAGAATTCAACTGCCCGCTTGAAGAACGGCAAATCGACGGTGGTGGCGGTCGGATTGTTGGGATAGTTGAGCCACAGCAATTTGGCACGCCGGGCGATCTCCGAGGGAATTTGATCGAGGTCCGGCAGGAAGCCGTTCTCTTTGCGCAAAGGCAGAAAGTAAGGTTCGC
>DASXNP010000164.1:0-12216 GCA_036494985.1 Binataceae bacterium (SeqCode) | reverse complement strand
CTGCGCCGCCAGGCCTTCTTGGATCAACTGCGTCCCAAAACGCAGCAGTCCCTTGAGATGCTTGCGGTCGAGCCTCAGCGGATCCCTGCGCAGCGTCAGTCCAATCACTCCGTTCCATGCACCCCATAAAAACAGCGCCGTGCTGTCCGGCTCCACCTTGCGAAACTCGCCGCGATCGATTCCTCCTTTGATCAGCCACGCGACGAGTTTTAGTAGCTCGCGCCCGCGCCGCGCCAGATTCTGCGCCAGCCCTTCGGATTCCGGAATCCTCAAGTCTCCGTGTTGAAGAAAAATCAATGCCTGAAAATATTCCGGCTCGCGCAGAAAATAGTCGGCATAGGCCTCGGCCATCTTCAGGATCTTCTCGGTCGCGTTTTTGCCTCGCAGCGCCGCGCGCCGAATCGCCTGCTCCTGTTTCGCCATTGCTGACTCCAGCAGCGACAGGTAAAGCACCGGTTTGTTGTGAAAGTAGAGATAGACCGCCCCAACGCTCAGCCCCGAGGCGTACGCGATCTCGTCCATCGTCGCGCCGTTGTATCCTTTGCTCAGAAAAACGCCCCGCGCGGCGCGTAGGATCAGTTCCTTGCGCCCCCGCTTTTGCCGCTTTCGCCGATCCGCGATCGCTTCCATTCGGCGCTACCTCGCTGTGCCCGCGGGCCATTGTTCCGCAAGCATTTGGTCAGTTCATTGCGCGCTCGCGATTACAGGTTGAACCCGCCTAAAAGTTGAGTCGTTTGAAGAAGCGTTCGGGAATTGCGCGTACTACCATCATGATCGGCCGCCAGAAAGAAGGTACGTAGATCACGTCTTTGCGCTGCCCAAGCGCCCGATGAATTCGTGCCGCTACCTTCTCAGGATCGGCACTAAGAAAAACTCCCGGTCTGCCCCATGTCATCCGCGTATCGACGTAGCCCGGCTTCACCGTCAGCACGCGGACCGACGACTTTGCCAGTTTTGCGCGTAGACCCTGCGCGAAAAGCGCGAGCGCGCCCTTGGCCGACCCGTAGACATAGTTTCCCTGCCGTCCACGATCGCCCGCAACCGATCCAATCACGATTATAAATCCGTGCTTCGCCCTCTCCATCTCTTCGGCCGCCACGGTGAGAATCGAGACCGCGCCACAGAAGTTCGCATTGATCACCGATATCGCTTCGCGCGCATCGCGTTTGGCCAGGCTCTCGTCGCCAAGTGCACCGACTCCGATCACCAAACCATCGAGCTTGCCCAACTTCTCTATGGCGGCCGAAATCAGCCCTGCGTGCGAGCTGAAATCGGAAGCTTCGAAGTTGCCGGCAAATGCCTGCGCACCCGCGCGCATCCGGATGTCCGCGGCGATTCGCTCGGTTTCATCGAGATCGCGCGCGGCGAGAAACAACCGAGCTCCCTCGAAAGCAAATTTCAACGCCAGCCTCCGGCAGATCGGCGAGGTCGCGCCCACGATCAAAATCGCCGCCATCGGCTGCTGCTTGCGAACGCTGGCCGCTATCTGCTCGATGGAGCCAAGGCTTCGATCGCATGCATGATTTTCGCGCGGCGTTGCTCCGGAGTCTTTGCCAGCGAGGTAATCATCAGCGCGCTGGTCTTGACTCCCGCGGCTGCAAATTGATCAAGCCGCTTGCGGCATTGATCGGCGGTGCCGAACACGAAGATCGATTCGACCATGCGGTCGGGAATCAACTGCAGCGCTTTCTTGCGATCGCCCGCATCCCACGCGGCGATTATCTCCGCCGCTTCCTGGTCGAATCCGTACTCGCGAAAGAACTTGTTGTATTGCGGTGCAGTGACGTACGGCGTCAGCGAACGCCGCAGTACTTCGCGTGCGGCATCCGCGTCTTCGTCTACCGCCGCGATTATCCGCGCAACGACATCGAACTTGGCCGGATCCTTGCCCGCCGCCCGGGCGGCTTCATGCACGTGCTTGAGCATCGCCGGTAGCGCTTCGGGGGTGACGAAATTCGTCAGCAGTCCGTCGCCAATTTCGCCCGCAATCCGCAGCATCTGGGTACCTTGCGCCGAGATATAAATCGGCGGCGGTGTTTCCATCGGTAGGTCGAGTCGGAAGCCGTCGATCTTCACAGTCTTGCCGTCGAGATTTACCTTCTCGCGGCTGAATGCGGCTCGCAGCGCTTGCACGGTCTCCTTGAGCCGCGTCACTTGCTTCTCAAACGGCACGCCCATCCACCGTTGGACGATGGTTTTGGTTGAAATTCCCAGCCCCAAGATGAACCGTCCCTCCGAAAGCATCTGAACCGTTGCCGACGACATCGCGATCAAGGCGGGCGGACGGGTGAACACCGGCACGATCGCGGTGCCGAGCCGCATCTTCTTGGTCACCGCCGCCACTGCCGTGAGCGGACTGAATGCGTCGGTGGTGAACGATTCCGCCGACCACGCATCGTTGTAACCGAGCTCCTCGGCGCGGCGGACTAGTTCGACCAAATGACGGTTGTGAAACGGTTCGAGTGGGACGGTGATTCCCGGGCGCAGCATCGCTTAACCTCCGGCTACTTGCTTGGCTCTGGGCGAAAACTTTTTTCGAGCCTTTTTATGCGGTGACCTTACCCTAAGCTCGCCGCTGATCAAAATCACTTTACTGAGGTCGTCGCCAGATCCAGGACCTCGGCCAGATGCAGCACCCGCCGCCCGGCGCAGAATTGCGCGATCTGCGATCGGCATGAGAACCCGTCCGCGATTATCAAGGTCTCGGGATCGGCTTTGCGCACCGCCGGCAGCAGCACCCTCTGGGCGATCTGTTGCGACACCTCGAAATGGTCCGTTTGGTACCCGAATGCACCCGCCATCCCGCAGCATCCTGCGTCGATCTCAGCCACCCTTAAACCGTTGATGCGTCTGAGCGTCGCCAATTCCGAACTCATTCCCGTGATCGCCTTCTGATGACAATGGCCGTGCACCAGCGCACGCCCCTGCATCGTCGAGGGAGTAAACTCGAGGGCCTCGCGCACCATAAATTCTTCGAGCAGCATCGATCGCTCGGCAAGGAGCTTTGCGAGCGGATCATCGGGAATCAGACCCGGCAGTTCATCGCGAAAAGTCAGTATGCAACTAGGTTCGAGTCCGACAATCGGGACTCCTCTTTCAGCATATGGTCCTAGAACTTCCAACGCGCGGACCAGCAGACCCTTCGCTTTACTAAGCATGCCCAGATCGTACAGCGGGCGGCCGCAGCACAGGTCCGCCGCCGGAACGCTAACGCGAAATCCGGCGCGCTGCAGCACCCGCACCGCCGCAATCGCGACCTGTGGCTGGAAGAAATTCGTGAAAGTATCGGCAAACAAAACTACTTCGTGGTTCGAGTCGATGGTCCCGTCGTGATTTGCAGCGAACCATGCCTGAAAGGTCTGCGGCGCCAAGGCCGGAAGTTTGCGTTCGCGATGGACCCCAAGTGCTCGCCTGATCAGGGCCCCAAGAAGGGGAGCGTTCGCGACCGAGTTGGCGATCCGCGGAGCCCTTGAACCGAGTCGCGCCAGGCGATGGACCTGAGAAAACACCAACGAGCTAAGCGGCCTCCGATGGCGTGTGAAATAGCCCGCCAGAAACTCGGACCTGTAGCGCGCCATGTCCACGCTCGCCGGACACTCGCGCTTGCACCCTTTGCACGCCAGGCACAAATCCATCGCGTCGTACACCACCGTGTCCTCCGACGCGTCGAGCCCGCCGCTCATCGCTTCCAACAGCAGATGGGCCCGGCCCCGCGTCGAATGTTCTTCCTCCAGCGTGGCCATATAAGACGGACACATCGTCCCGGCGTTGGTCTTGCGGCACTTCCCGACGCCCACGCATTTCAGAACCGCACCGGCGAACCCGCCTTCGGCCCGATAGTCGAAATGGGTCGCGGTCGAGGTCGCGTGATAGCTCGGTCCGATGCGCAACTGCGAGTCGAGCCGAATTGGATCGACGATTATCCCCGGATTCATCCTCGTATCCGGATCGAAGATCCGCTTAAACTCGGCGAACGCGTCAATCAGTTCGGAACCGAACATTTTTGGCAGAAGCTCGGAACGCGCGATTCCATCGCCGTGCTCACCCGACAATGACCCTCCGAAGCGCACCACCAGCTCGGCGAACTGCTCCATGGTCGATCGAAACCGCGCGATGCCATCGGCGCTGAACAGATCAAAGTTTATCCGACTGTGAACGCACCCGTCGCCGAAATGCCCATACCAGGAAGCCACTTCGAGGCTTGCGCGCTTGAGCAGGGCGTCGAACTCGCGCAAAAATCCTCCCAGCCTATCTGGAGCGACGGCGGCATCCTCCGCCCCCGGCCAGGTGCGCGGATAACCCGGAATCAGGGCGCTTGCTCCGAGCCCAGATTCGCGCAGCGACCATACCGCCTGCTGGTCGACTTCGTCCGCGTACACCCGTGTGCCGGTGCATCCCGATGTCCGCTGCGCCTGCGCGCGCAATTCGGCGCTTCGAGCTTTGACTTCCGAGTCCGAATCCGCGCTCACCTCCGCGATCAGGAAAGCGCCGCCGCTCGGGAGCAGGCGAAGCGAGTCGGCGTGCACCCCCGTGACCCTGACGAATTCGGTCAGCCGCCCGTCGAACCCTTCAAGCGCGTCGGGGCGATGCTCGAGTATCCAGCAAGCCTGATCGGCGGCGACAAAAATATCCTCGAAGCCCATCACCACGATCGCCCGCCGACACGGACGTTTGGCCAACCTGAGCTCGGCCGCCAGCGTGATGGCCAGCGTCCCCTCGGATCCGACCAGCGCTTGGGTCAGGTTGAATCCGTTTTCGGGAAGCAGCGCATCGAGATTGTACCCCGACACCCGCCGCGGAATTTTCGGAAAACGATCTCTGATCAGTTCGGCGTGGCGTAGTCCTAACTGGTGGAGCTTGGCGCGTAGTTCGGGCCTCGAATCGAGCGCTCCATCCGGGCCAGTGCTGAGTCTGGAACCGTCATACAGCAACACGTCCAGCGACTCGACGTTCTCAGCCGTTTTCCCGTATGCCACAGAATGCGCACCGCACGAATTGTTCCCGATCATTCCGCCGATACTGCACCGATCCTTGGTGGTCGGATCGGGCGCAAAAAACAGATCGAATTGCGCCAGCCGCGCGTTGAGGTCGCTTTGCACCACGCCGGGCTCGACAATGGCCAGGCGCCGCCCGGGATCGACCTTCCGAATCGCCTTCATGTACTTGGAGAAATCGATCACCAGCCCCGCGCTGGTGGCTTGCCCGGCCAGGCTGGTTCCGCCACCACGCGCCAAGATCGGAGTCGAGTTTTCACGCGCGATCGAGATCGCCGCCTCCACGTCGCCCTCGTGGCGCGGAATCACTACCCCGATCGGAATCCGTCGGTAGTTCGAAGCGTCGGTGGAGTAGAGAATACGCGACCCGCGGTCGAATCTAACCTCGCCTTCGAGCTTCTCGCGCAGCGCCTTCTCGATCTGGTGTGCGGATTGCATTGACGAGTCGGCGCGTCGGACACGCCGCCCTCGGGCGTGGTTCGCCGTTGGGCGAAGTCGGCGCTTTTAGAGGTTGTTCTTGTAGTCTTCCTCGATCCGGGCGTCGATTTTGGCCGCGAGCGACTCCCCGCCGCCCACTTTGCTGGCAAACATTTTGCCAAACGAGATCTTTTGCGGCTCGGGCCAGGTATCCGCCTGCCACAAACGCGACCGCCGAAACGCCTTAGCGCAGTGGAAGAAGCATTCTTCTACTCGCACCCGAATCGCGATCAAAGCTGGTTGCCCGCGCGCGCTCAGCCGCTTCAAGATATCCGGGTCGGCGGTAAGCTCCGCTCGGCCGTTCGCACGCAGCGTTTCGTCGGTGCCGGGCAGCAGAAAAATTATCCCGACGTGCGGATTCTCAAGGATATTTTGAAGCCCGAAGAGCAAACGATTTCCTTTGCGATCAGGAATCAGAATCGTATTTTCATTCTCGACCGCCACGAATCCGGCACCGTCGCCCTTGGGCGATATGTCCTGATTTCCAAGCTTGTCGGCCGTTGACAAGAGCAGAAACGGCGATGCCTTGATGAACTCGATCGCGGCAGCTTCCAGCTTGCACCAGAGCTTCATCGAGGTCATCGAGTGCGGCTCGCCCAGCACGGCACGCAGGTCCTTCACATTATCGATCTTATGAGAATCGTGGGCGTCCATGTGGGCAAGCCTATCAGCCGCGATGGCACGGGAAAAACGCACGCATCCAAGCCTAGCGCGAGGAACTCGCGGATCTGCCTCGGCTGCCTGCGGGGCTGGAGGAAGCCATGGCAGGGGACGCTTTTCGCGCGGAAATGCTGGCCATCACCTTCGATCGCGGAATCACCACCGTAAACGTCGCGCCCTGCCCGAGCGTGCTTTCTACGTCGACCTTGGCGCCGCATTGGTCGACGATGTTTTTGACGATGAACAAACCCAAATCGGCACCACCGGTGGTTCGTTTCGCCATCAGCGGCTCCTTCGAAAGCAGGTCCGCACACTGCGCCTCGTTGAGTCCGGGACCATTGTCCCTTAGCGAAAGCCGGATGCCCTGAGGCGTTTCCTCGGTCGCGACCTCGACCTTGCCGCCGCGCGGCGCGAATCTCAAGGCGTTCGCCAGCAGGTTGATCAGGACTTTCTTGATATGCAGCGGATCCAGCATCACCATCGGCAGGTCTTTCGAGAGCCGCGCGGTGATCGAGATCCGCTTCGCCAGTGCCAGCCCCTGAGTCTCGGAGGCGGTCTCGGAAACGAGCTGGTTGAGGTCGAAGACCTCAGGCCGGAAGTTCAGCGCGCCGTTCTCGATCAAGATTCCGTCGACCATGTTTTGGGCCAGATTCAAAATTTGCGTGGCGCTCGCCTGCATCGCGGCGAGCCCTTCTCGCACCTCCGGGTCTTCAACGCTTTCCCTAAGAAGATCGGCCCGCATGCTGATCGCCGCCGCCGGCGCGCGGACGTCATGCGACAGCGTCGCGATAAATTCGCGCTCTAGCTCGCCGTAGGCGAAGATTCGATGGCGCGATTCCTCGAGAATCTGCATTGCCAGCACCGAGAGCGCGCCGATACCGGCTATCCAAAACAAAGCAAACGTGGCATCGGTCGATCGGTCGGGAGTAAACAACATGTACCCGATGTAGATTATGGTTGCCGTAATGGCGCCCAGCGCCTGGATTCCGGTTCCGGATGGGATCAGAAGCGCGCTACCCATCACCAAACCAATCAATATCTGGTCGGCCGAGACCAAGCCGTGCGTGTAGGATGCGCCGATCGTCACCCAGATCATCACCCAACTAAGGGTGAAGTACCCAAGTACTCGCAGCAGGTTAAAGTCACTGATCCATCTTGTACAACCGTAGAGCGCTAAGATGCCCAGCGTGATCGAGAGATTCGCCAGCCCAAATGTCTTCCACAGATGAGGAATGAGGAAGAGCTCAATCAGCGTTGCGCCCGCCGTAAAGACCAACGCGATCACCAGCGACAGGCGGATCCGGTTTGCCAGCAACTCGGCGCTTAGCTGACGGAACGCGCCGTCATAGCGCCAGCCGGCATACCAGGGCCCGAGCCGCGTCACTTTGCTGCCGTCCGGCATACCCCTCCAAGTGAACACTTATCCCACAAGCGTGCCCTCCTGTGAAAGTCCGCTATGGTTACTAATAGCATCCGCCCATGGGCGCGTTATCGCGTACCAAGACCACCTCGGACCGAGCCGACGATCCTCGCCAGCGAGTTCAGCGCGTAGTCGATGGCCGTCACCGGTGGCACTTTTCTTGTCGATCTCCCCGAGTTCGTCTGACCCGCTTAAAGTCGACGAATCTCGCCCCATGATTTAAAACCCTCCTTGGTTGGGCCGCCTTATATTGCCCAGTGCGCTTCCAGAGTCGTCGGCAAGTTGCTGCGCTACCAGGCGTGCGCTCTTGGTAGCTTCCGCCAGGATCCCAGGGCGTATTGAATCGAGGTCGGTGAAAAATAAGGCGGATTCGCCAAGCCGCCGTTTTCGTCGTCTGTGGTCAGCACGACGCCCTGCTTGACTAGGTCTCCTGTAAGAAACTGCCGGTCTGCCGCATCTGGTCAGCATTGACCGAGCGAACCTTGACTCCGCCTTTGATCACGTCGCGCCCGTCCTTCGATATCCGCTGGTTGCGGTTGGAGAGTTGATTGGTGGCGATCAATTCGATCTTCGCCTGCGTAAATCGGTGCCGGCGCACAAAGGCTTCCATCACGCTCGAATCCTTTTCGATCTGTGCGTTTACCCGCCTGACGTCGTTTCCAGCGCGGCTAAAGCTGATCGACCAGACTATTAGGTTCGCCCTGACGGGCGCTCGACCGGGCCCCGCACTGTGACAAACCACTCGCTGGTGCGCGCCGCGTAGAGTCCGTCACCAATAAAATACCTGCCAATCCGAGCCGGGCGGCGACCCAGCCCTGCGAGTATCACCGAACCCAGCACGCTCTATCGCTCGTCCATAGATTCGTTCCGTTGCAAAGACGAACACAGGAACAGTTAAAGACCCGAAGCGCGCCAACGCCTCCGGTCCGTTTGATTCTGCGGTGTCCTAGCTCACGGTCCAGGTATCGCCGCGGCGAAGCAGCTTGCCGAGATCGCCCGCGCCTTGCTTCGCGGCCGCGTCCTTCAGCTGATCGTTCATCGCTGCATCGTAAGTCGGCCGCGCGATCGCATAAAACACCCCCACTGGGGTCGGCATCGGCGGTTCGAAATTGCCCAGCATGAAAGCCAGCGCCAGATTGGTCTCATCGTGCACCACCAGGTCGGTTTCGCTCGCGTCGTTCGCGCCCAGCTTCACGACCTCGGGCCGCATCCCATTCATGCGGATTCCCCGGTCGCGATTCTTCCCGAATACCAGCGGCTTGCCGTGCTGAAGAATCAGCTGATGCTCGCTCTTGATCGCTTTGTCGCTGACATCGTTGAACGCTCCATCGTTGAAGATGTTGCAGTTCTGCAAAATCTCGACGAACGCCGCCCCGCGATGCGAATGTGCCCGCCTGAGCATCTCGCCCAGATGCTTCTGCTCGACGTCGATGGTGCGCGCGACGAAGGTCGCGTGCGCGCCGAGCGCCACTGTGATCGGGTTGAACGGGAAATCCACCGAGCCAAAGGGCGTCGATTTGGTTACCTTGCCGGGCTCTGAGGTTGGTGAATACTGGCCTTTCGTCAACCCGTAGATCCGGTTGTTGAACAGCAGGATGTTGAGGTCGACGTTGCGGCGCAATACGTGGATCAAATGGTTACCGCCGATCGACAACCCGTCGCCGTCGCCGGTTACGACCCATACGTCGAGCTCCGGCCGCGATATTTTCAGCCCGGTCGCGATCGCCGGTGCGCGACCGTGGATGGTGTGGAAGCCGTAGGTGTTCATGTAATAGGGAAAGCGGCTGGAGCATCCGATTCCCGAAATGAAGACGGTGTTTTCGCGCTTCACGCCGAGCTCAGGCATTACCTTCTGTACCTGGGCGAGAATCGCGTAGTCGCCGCATCCGGGGCACCATCTTACTTCCTCGTCAGAGGTGAAATCCTTGCGCGTTAAAGCGGTAGCCATAGCTTGTCCTCTACGCTTCCAGGGCGCGGACGATCCGGTTGCCGATCTCGCTCACCTTGAACGGACGGCCCTGGATTTTGTTGTAGCCAAAAGCATCGATGAGGTACTCGGCCCGAATCATCTTGAGCAGCTGGCCAAGGTTCATTTCCGCGACCATCACCTTCTTGAACTTACGCAGCGCGTCGCCGAAGTCGGCAGGTAGCGGGTTAAGATGGCGCAGGTGGATCTGCGACACTTTCTTGCCCTTCGCCCGCGCCTCTTTGACCGCTTGCCGAATCGTGCCGAACGTCGATCCCCACCCGACCACCACGAGGTCGCCTCCGCTTGGGTCGCCGAGAATCTCCGTCGGCGCAATCTCTCGCGTGATCCCTGCGATCTTGCGGGCCCGTAACCGCGCCATCATCTCGTTGTTCGAGGGCGAATAGCTGACGTTGCCCGTCAGATGCTCCGTCGACAAGCCGCCAATTCGATGCTCGAGCCCCGGCGTCCCCGGTATCGCCCACGGCCGCCGCAGCGTCTCCTCATCGCGCAGGTATGGCTTAAAACCCTCGGGCTCAGTCCAAAAATTCACTTCAATCGGTTTCAACTGGTCGGGATTCGGAACCAGCCACGGCTCCGCTCCGGTAGCCAACAGCGCGTCGGTCATCAGAATCACCGGCGTCATGTACTTCACTGCAAGCCTGACCGCCTCGTAGGCCGCATCGAAACAGTCGGTGACCGAGGACGCCGCGATTATCGGCAGCGGCGATTCGCCATGCCGCCCGTACATCGCCATGAGCAGGTCGGCTTGTTCCGGCTTGGTCGGCATGCCGGTGGACGGTCCGGCACGTTGGATATCGCAAATCACCAGCGGCAGTTCGGCTTTCACCGCCAGCCCAATGGCTTCTTCCTTGAGATCCATTCCCGGCCCGGCCGTGCAGGTCACCGCGATCGCCCCTCCAAACGCTGCCCCAATGGCCGATCCGACGCCCGCGATCTCATCCTCGGCTTGCAGCGTATAGACCGGAAAATTCTTGAATGCAGCCAGCTCGTGCAAGATGTCGCTGGCTGGCGTGATCGGGTACGCACCCAAAAACAGTGGGCGATTCGCCTTAACCGCCGCCGCCACCAGTCCCAGGCTCAGCGCCGCGTTGCCGGTGATGTTGCGGTAGAACCCGGGGGCGATTTTCGCCGCCGGAACCTGATACGAACTCGCGAACAGCTCGGTGGTGTCGCCATAGTTGTACCCCGCCTTGAGTGCCTTGAGATTTGCGTCCAGCAGGTCGGGGGTCTTCTTGAACTTCGCCTCGAGCGACAGGACCGTGCTGTCGATCGGCCTCTGATACAGCCACGACACCAGCCCCAGCACAAATAGATTGCGGCATCGCATCACGGCTCGATTGTTGAGCCCGGTGTCATGGAGCGCCAAGGTCGTCAGTTTGGTCACATCGACCTGAAAGAGCTGATACTTGTCGAGCGAACCGTCGGTCAGTGGATTCGTGTTGTAGCCCGCCTTCTTCAGGTTGGCCTCGCTAAACGCCTCTTTGTCGACAATTAGGATGCCGTTGCTTGGAAGGTCATCGACATTCGCCTTCAGCGCCGCCGGATTCATCGCGACCATCGCATTGGGCTCATCGCCCGCGGTGAAGACCTCGCGGCTCGAAAAATTAAGCTGAAAAGCACTGACCCCCGCCAGGGTTCCGGCCGGAGCGCGAATCTCGGCCGGAAAATCAGGCACGGTCGCGATATCATTGCCGGCCAGCGCCGACTCGGTGGTGAAATTCATTCCGGCCAGTTGCATACCGTCGCCGGAATCGCCCGCAAATCGTATTACTATCGCATCGACCGCACTGCTCGGTTTACGTATCGGTGCGCTGCCGGAGAGCGCTGCCTCCCCGGCTTCAGGTGGTACAGCCATATGTTTGATTCTCCTTGGTTGCGTAGAGCCGTCCCGGACTCCTGCGCTCCCTATAAAGACGATGAATGCTGCTCCTATCTTTTCTGAAATATAGCTAATGGTACGGATTTATAAAAGGGTAACTGCCGATGTGCTAACAGAGTGCTAGAGCATCGGTCGCCCGGGTGACCATTTGCTCGCTTGACACCAGTCCGGTTCCCCTTGCCCCCACCTACCTGGAAACCAAGCCCGACCGAGGCTCTCAATGTATCCTGGAACAAGAAGCCGGCTCCGAATCGGCGGACTTTGATCACCTTATAAAATGCACAATAAGGGGGTTCGGCGCCGCGAACCAAAATTTTCAAACAGAAGAACGCCGAATACGGCAGTCGTCTATGACCTCTGGACCAGACTAAGTTCGACCGGCAGCGCTCGCTAGCCTTCGCCCATAGGGGCTGCGCCGCTATCGGATCGTAAATCCCCTCGATCCCGTTGATTTTACTCATGTTTTCTCCCGACTGCGGAGAAAAGCCACCATGATTTATCAATGGGTTACAGTCGATTTCCCGACCGAAATTCCGTCTGCGGCCAGCTTAACCTACGTCGAGACCCGGCGCGAAACGCCCTACTCCGTATCGTTCAAGTGGAACGGGCGGGGACTCGACCTCTACATCGACGATCTCTATGTCGGCCAGATCCAGGTCACGCCGTGAGCCTCCCGGATGAGCAAGTCGAGCGCGCGCGGCAGGTCGATATCTTCGAGGTGGCCAAGCTCTTCGTTAAGCTGAAGCGGATCGGCATCAACGAATATGCCGGACCTGCCCCCGCTGCGGCGGCAAGG
>DASXNP010000163.1:0-3016 GCA_036494985.1 Binataceae bacterium (SeqCode) | reverse complement strand
CCCTCCTTCGCTCAAGCAGCGTGCCCGCGGCAGGCTAGCGATGGTTCATGCGAGTGCCGCATGCCTTCAGGCGGTTGAACTCCTGTACAAGGCCAACGGGGGATCATCCGTCTATACCGGCAACCCATTCGATCGCCGGCTGCGTGATATGCAGACGGCCAACCAGCATGCGGTCCTGTCGCTTAAACTTGGGAGACGACGGGCCGCGTACTGCTTGGTTTGGAACCGGACAGTCCGCTGTTTTGATCTGGCTCGAGCCCACCCTTTTCGCGCGGCGGCGCACCGCCCTTCTAGGTCGCCGCATCTCGACGGAGTTGTACAGGTGATGATCTAGGAGTTGGAAAATCTACCGAGCACGATGTAGTCGGGACCGTACCGCATGAAGTACCGGAGTGCCTCTGTCGAAGAACTTACCCGCCTCATGCTCGATTGAGGGGTAGCATCGGCGGTGTAGGAAATCCGGGTGTACATGTAATTGGCCCCCAAAATAGTGCACCACCGTACCCAAGCACCTTCGGTGTGCGGACAAATTGTCGGTGCGGATCCGTGGGACGATTGGTTAGGAAAGATTTTTCAATCCCTCGACCAATCTCGAGGAAACCTACCCTCTGACGCCGCCGAAGCTCTGGAATTGATTGCCGACCGACTTTGACCCAGGTTGTCGATCCATCCTTCAAGTGCCGCGTCGAGCTTCGTTCGGCGTTTCTTTGGGCAATCCGAACGGCCAAAAGAGCTTGAATCCTGGGTTGCTGGCGAAGGATTGGCCGTCTTCCATTTTCTTACACCAAGCGCCTTCATCCCGCTTTGCGCCACGATCGTGAGGATTCGCGAGCTACCTGCCTTGCTTGGTGGCGCTCATATTTCTCGCCGCGAATCGTGCCCGACTAGGCGGTTTGTCTTTTGTCGGCGTAGGCGCAACTCGTCGTGAGCACTTCCAGAAGTAGGGGAAGGATCAGAGCACTTGCAGCCCCAAGGCGGGGCGAGTCGTTGAACGCCGAGGTCGCGGCTCAGCGCAGCAACTGCTGCCACCATTTCGTTCCGGATGGCGCCGGTTGAGTCGAATATGGATTCGTCCCGTAGGGGTTGGCGCCGTAAGAACTTCCATACGGCGTGCTGCCGAATCCGGTAACATTTGGATTGTAAACACCGTAGGCGGGATTTGTCCTGCCATAGGGCGGCGGGCCCGGGCCGCCGCCGAAGCCGTAAGGCACACCGGAGGCGGTTCCCGCGAGCATCAGCGGCTGATCGACCTCGTGGCCACTCGTGTCAAGAACGCGAACTACTGCCGGCCCGGTCGCCCGGTTGAATTGTGCGCTGAAATTCACCGTGCGGAACATCTGCGGTGCGAGTGAGGAGAGCAAACCGGCGGCGGTCGCGAATTGCTGCACCATCGCCCCGTTTTGATAAAGCCCGGCCGAGGCGAGGTTGCGCCCCGAAATAGTGCCGGTGACCTGATAGACCTGTGCTGAAATCGGTTGCAGCGCCCCGATCTGGATGGCGATCTGGTTGGGATTGTTGTCGGTGAGCGGCATCGGCGAGGAACTCATGGCGGCGGCGGTCGTTGCGATCGGAATCGCCTTCTCGACGTAGCGCCCGCTTGTCGCATAGACGCGAATCGTCGCCACGTTCCCGCCGATTGAGAATGTCTGATCAAAGTCGAAGATGTCCGCGCCGTTGGTAGCGCCAAGCGAAATCGAAGCCGCCAGCGTTCCATCGACGTAAATGCCCGCTCGTCTGATTCCCACCCCTGCAATTTGGCCCGCCACCTCGTATGTCTGCGTGCGCGGATCTATCGCGGTTAGTCGAGTGATATCGACCCGCAATCCTTTGGCGCCCGAACTCGAATGCCGATGAAGATGGGCTGCCGAAGGCGAGGTCATCCCCAACGGCGGAATCTCCTCAGTACTAGTCCCTGACGACGAGGTTTCGCTGGCCTCTGGTGCGACCGACGCGACCTCAGAACCGCTCTCGTCAATCAAATCGGAGCTGCCGCGTGCTTCTCCCGATCCAATCGAAGTCTCCCGCGACTCCGGCGGTGCCATCGGCGCGATCGTTTTCACACCCGGCGCGGCGCTTGCAGGCACCGCCGCCTGACGTCCATCCGCATCGGCCGCGCGCACCGTCATATCGGGCGGCAGCTGTTCAATTGCGATATCGAAATTGAGCCGCTGCGCTCCCGCAACATGGCCGACGTCGAACGCTTTAAGTTCGCGCTCGCCTGCATAGATCCCGGCCGACGTAAGCGCACTGCCTCGGATGTAGCCTCGCAGATGTATGGTGCCTTCAGAATCGGGCTCCGCCGACTCGATTTCGATGCGTGGCCCTCGTGATTCGCGGTTGGCGGTCGTCGCCGCAGAACCTCCGGCGAATCGCGTGGCCTCGACTGGCGGTTCCGGCGTCGCCGGGATTGACGCCGCGATCGAATCAAGCTTGGCTTTGGCGGCGCTCCATTCAGCGGCGGGCAGCGCGCCGCTCTTGCTCGCGATCAAACCGTCGATTTGCTTGCGTGCCGATTGCAGATGGCCAAGCGCCGCGGATGCCCCGTTGTGATCGGACGAGGCGATCGCTTTTGACAGAGCCTGTGCGTCGGCCGCGAATCCGGCCATCGCCCCCAACATTGGATTAGCCTGCCCGCTCTCCGTGGTTCCATTGATCCCATTGAGCATCGCGAAAGCGCTGTCGCTTAGTTGCGCGGCAGTTCCACCGAGTTCGGCAGCGCTTGGAGCAGCGTTGGCCGCGCAATCCGTGAACAGCGCGATCGCGCTTAGAACCGCGACGCTCAGGCAACCAATCCGGCTGGCGGCGCGTCCCCGCGGCTTAAACACGCATGCTCGCATGTCTACAATATACTGCCATCGCGCAGGGCGCGTCGATTCATGGAACCAGCCCACCATGACGCTGCGCCCCGTCGCGTTGAGAATGCTTTGCTATTGCCACCGCGATTCGCAATCGCAAGATAGGGTCGGGTCGCTAGTGTCATTTGCAGGCGGGATTCGGCACCGACTCAGGTGCTGCT
>DASXNP010000162.1:0-3099 GCA_036494985.1 Binataceae bacterium (SeqCode) | reverse complement strand
AAACCGTCTTATGATGCAGCGCGACCCGAATAGGCATTGATCAAACCGAGCAGCAAAAAGGGCTTCCAGCAGTGTTCCGCGGCAGAATGGATGAAGTTTGCGCTGGATCACAAAGTCAAGCAACGACCCGGCCGACGGACCGGCAGAGTTCAACGGCCGAGGTGCGGCGGGCGATCAAGCAAGGCTTCTCGCAGGTGGCGCCCGATGCGGTGACGGCTAACACCTCGCGAAGACTAAGTAAGGGGTGGCTGGCCAAACGCCAGGAGGCTCAGGAGTGGTTCTTATGGGCCGCTTTAGGCCCACGGCCAAACTTATGACGGCTCCATGCAACTGTGGACGCGGCTGTCGGACGCCGAAATCGCCGAGGTCCGAAACTACATTTTGACCAGTTTCGTTCGCGATCTTCTGCCGAGAGCCTTCGCGCCGATCTCGGGTACGGAAGCGAAAGGGCTGCGTTCGGGCCAGCTGAGTTTCAAGCAGGTTCGGGGCGGATCGCGAGGCTCTGATGAAGCCCTTGTCGCCCAAATCCGAATAAGCCACCGGTCGCAAACTTCCAAGAACTTCCGTTAAAATTCTTAGTCTGCTAAACGCTCGTTCATTCATGTAATCGGCAAAAGGAGTACCATCGTGGATTTCGAAAGTCCCGCGCACATCACGGCTTATCTCGGCGAACTCGACGCGTTCATCGAAAAAGAGATCAAGCCCCTGCAGGATTCCAATGACAACAACCGCTTCTTCGATCATCGCCGCGAATGGGCGCGCACCGACTTCGAAAATGGCGGGCTGCCGCGCCACGAGTGGGAGGCGCTGCTCGGCGAGATGCGCCGGCGAGCCGATAAAGCGGGCCACTACCGCTATGCCCTACCCAAAGAATATGGCGGCAAAGACGGAAGTAACCTCGCGATGGCGATCATCCGCGAATATCTTGCAACGAAGGGTCTCGGCCTGCACAACGATCTCCAGAACGAGAGCTCGATCGTGGGCAATCTGCCAACGGTTCTGATGTTTCGCGACTTCGGCAACGAATATCAGAAGAAGGAATACATCCCGAAGCTTCTCGACGGCTCGATGCGGATCGCGTTCGGTCTGACCGAACCCAACCACGGTTCGGACGCTACCTGGATGGAAACCCGCGGCGTGCGTGAAGGCGATCAATGGAAGATCACGGGCGCAAAAATGTGGAACACGGGTTTGCACGTCGCGACCCACGATTTCGTTTTCGCGCGCACCTCGGGTCGCGACGGCGATGCTAAAGGCATCACCTGCTTCATCGTGCCAACCAAAAGCGCGGGCGTTAAGATCGAAGAATATCTTTGGACCTTCAACATGCCGACCGACCATCCACGGGTCTCTTTTACGGACGTGCGCATTCCGGCGGACGCGATTTTAGGCGACCCGGAAAACGGCCTAGCCGTCGCGCAGCATTTCGTTCATGAAAACCGCATTCGTCAGGCCGCATCGTCGCTTGGTGCCGCGCAGTTTTGCATCAACGAATCGGTGAAGTACGCCAAGGATCGCAAGCCGTTCGGCAAGCCGCTCGCCGCCAACCAGGCGATCCAATGGCCGCTGGTCGAGTTGCACACCGAAGCCGCGATGCTTCGCACCTTGATCCACAAAACCGCGTGGCAAATGGATCAGATGGCGAAGCCCGAGGTCGCGATCAAGCTGTCCGACAAGATCGCGATGTGTAACTATCGCGCCAACCGCCTCGTGTGCGATGCGGCCGACCGCGCCATGCAAGTCCACGGCGCGATTGGCTACTCGCGTCACAAACCCTTCGAGCATATCTTCCGTCATCATCGCCGCTACCGAATCACAGAAGGATCGGAGGAAATCCAGATGCGGCGCGTCGCCCAGATCCTGTTCGGGATCACCAGCAGCCGCAAGCCGCAGGCAAAGGCATAGCGTTTATAGCGGAACCGATGGCAAACGAAGACTTTGCGCAAAAGCTGCACGCCGTGGTGGCGCGCCATATCGGTTCGCCGGGAACGATTCACGAGCTTCGGCAACTCACGGGAGGCGCCAACAAGACCACCTGGTCGTTCGAGGCCGAGATCGGCCTAAAGCGCGAGCGTTTCATTCTCCAGCTTGCCAGTAATCGTCCGGACGACCAGCCCAATCCGCTTGCCGACGAAGTTCCGCGCGTTACTGCCGATGAAGACGCCCGGCTGATGATCGAGGCGGTAAAGGTCGGTGTTCCCGCTCCTCATGTACGAGCGATCCTCGAACCGCCGGATGCGATGGGCCCCGGCTATGTGACGGAGTGGGTCGACGGCGAGACGCTGGCCACGCGAATTCTCCGCGAAGAGCGGTTCGCCGCGGCGCGCCGCAAGATGGCGACTCAATGCGGCGAAATTCTCGCCAACATTCACAAGATCAGGCTCGAGGCGGTGCCATTTCTAAAGCCGCAGGATCCCGCCAAGGTGCTGCGCAATCAACGCATCATCGTGGATTTTCACGGCTTACGTCTTCCCGCCCTCGAGTACGGCCTGAAGTGGGCGCAGGAGCATCTGCCGACGAGGGCCAAAACTACAGTGGTGCACGGAGATTTTCGACATGGCAACTTCATCGTCGGCGAAGAGGGCATCCGCTGTGTGCTCGACTGGGAGGTCGGGCAGGCGGGCGATCCGATGCAGGATTTGGGCTGGGTGTGCGTAAAGACCTGGCGCTTCGGCGGCCGGCGTCCCGTTGGCGGGTTCGGCACCCGCGAAGATCTTTTCGCGGCCTACGAGAAAGCCAGCGGACAGAGCGTCGATCCTGAGCACGTCAAGTGGTGGGAAGCGTTTGGCAGCGTAAAATGGGCGGTCGGATGCCTCGGTCTGGGCACGCGCGGAGTCGAGGAAGTCAACGTGGAGCGATCCGCGATCGGCCGGCGCATCGAAGAGCCGCTGTGGGATTTCTTCAGTCTTATCGAAGGGCGCGACTAAGAGGCTTAAGTAGCAGAATATGCCAGCGAGTTTTCCGGCTTCAACCAAGCTCCTGATTGCCGCCGCGAAGTATCTCGAAGAGGAGCTGATGCCGACCCTCGACGGCTACCACCGCTTCAAAACGCGCGTCACCGCCAACGTGCTCAACACCGTGCGTCGCGAGCTTGAGCTG
>DASXNP010000161.1:0-26216 GCA_036494985.1 Binataceae bacterium (SeqCode) | reverse complement strand
CCGGGCTGAATCTCGGAGAGCGAAAAGCCGTTGGACTTGCCGTTTTGAATATTCGGAATCGCGCGCATCTGGGTCAGAAGTTGCGACATGTTATTGAGATTTGAATCCACTGTGCTGCGGTCCACCTGATAGCGGTTCTGTCCCATCGAATGCACGCCGCCCGCAGACGCCATGGGAGGTTGTACCGGGACATCGGGCAGAGCTTGGTCGTCCTCGGTCTCATCTGTGTTCCGCGCTTGTCGATGCAGTGGCGTGGGTGCCTGCATCTCTTCGGAAGGAATCTCGACCGCGAGCCGCTGTCCTTGATGCTCGACTATGATGCGCGTTTTCTCGACAGCGACGAGCCGTCCGACCCCGGCAATCTCGTCACCCAGCCGGTAGAGCGACTGCTGGGAGGTACGCTCATTTTCGATTACGGCGAATGGCCGCGACTGGGTCAGGTGCGAGGTGCCCAAGAGCCGGATGTTTAGGTCCTGTGCCACCGCCGGCGGCGGCACAACCGCGGGCGCTTCCTTGGTTGCATTGAATATGTCGCGCCGCGCAATTACCGAGTAAGACTCGCGCCCCAGCGCAGATGGCTTGAGATCGACTCGTCCGGCGGACCACGGCTGCGGCGAAACCGAGTCGGCAAG
Organism: Binataceae bacterium (SeqCode); assembly: GCA_036494985.1. GTDB lineage: Bacteria > Desulfobacterota > Binatia > Binatales > Binataceae > DASXNP01. Next base: position 25,584 of record DASXNP010000161.1, on the reverse strand, counting down.
CCGTCGTGCTATCACATCGTTAACCGTAAGCGCCGCGAAATAGGCGATCAGTCCAATGAGAAGGAAGTTTAGCGCCGCGACATAGCGCTGCGAGAAGAATATTCCCATTGGCAACTAGGCTTCACTCTCGTACGACGTTGCGGCCACCAGTCTGCTCACTTCGTAGTTCCAGCGTCCTTTCCATCGATCGATTGTGAGGCTCGCTTGATTATGGCCGGTTGTCACCAATTCCAGCAATCGCAGCAGGTAAATGCTCTCGTCTTCACCCTTCGCGTTGAGCGCCTTCTGACGCTGCAGGCCAGCGCTGGCTATTTCAAGCAATTCAAGCCCGAGCTCCCGCATGGAGACCCGGCCAACGCGCGCATCCAGCCCGATCTTGTGTGCCATATCGTTCAGGGCAAGGCGCTCCGCGAAACTCCACCGCTTGACCAAGTCCCAAGCGCCGTCGAGGCAATCGTTTTCATAAAGCAGTCCCTTAAATAGCGCGGGCAGCGCCAGCATCAACGACGGTGGCTGGCTGTCAGCCATTCGTACCTCGACGTAGGTCTTCAGCCTAACCTCGGTGAAAATCGTGGTCAGGTGGTCTCTCCAATCTTCGAGCGTTGCCTGCTCGTTGCCGAAACCCTTTTCCAGATACTGGCGGAAAGTGATCCCAGGGGGCTTGGTCAGATCGATGTACTCGTGATGGCGAATCAAGAAATACATCGGTACGTCAAGCGCGTACTCCGTGTAGTCTTCGAAAGACGCTCCTTCGCGAAATGCGAGTTGCAACATCCCGCTTCGATCGGGGTCGGTATCGGTCCAAATGTGGCCGCGGAAGCTGTGATATCCGTTGAGCCCTCCGTCGCAGATGGGAGAGTTGCCGAACAACGCGTATACGATGGGAACGATCGCAGTGCTGACGCGAAACTTCCGAATCGCGTCGGTTTCATCGCCGTAGTCGAGGTTTGCCTGCACGCCCGCGGTCTGCTTCATCATCCGCTGACCAAGCCGCCCCTTGCGGGCCATGTAGGGAAACATGATTCGATAGCGCGCTTTGGGCAGCAGTTCGATTTCCTCGAGCTTGCTCACCGGCTGCATTCCAAGTCCCAGCACCGCGACCCCGTGCTCGCGCGCGACTTCCGTCAGCTGTTCGATGTGTTCAGTGAACTCGGCGTAAGCGCAGTGGACCGTTTCACACGGTTCGCCGGACAACTCGATTTGGCCGCCGGGTTCGATAGTTATCGCCGACTTCTTGCCGCGCAGTGAGAGGATTCGCCCGTGCTCCTCCTGCGGCTCCCAGCCGAAACGATCGGCCATTGTTTTGAGCAGAGTCTCCACGCCATCCGGACCGGAAAAAGGCAGTGCCTTACCGTCTCGAGCGGAAACTGCAACTTTTTCGTACTCGGTCCCTACGCGCCACTGCGCGCGCGGCTTCGCGCCGCCTTGGAAGTAGCGGATCAGATCCTCTTTGCCGTTGACCTGCTCACTCATTGGCCCTCCATCTCCCGCTCCCCAGCGCGATGGGCCTGTCGCCAAGCGGGCCTATAATGGCCCCGCAAACCGTTGAAGGCAAGCCGCGAGTTGTCCAACTTATGACCTTCGCGCTCCTTCGCGATATGGTGGGCTTCCATGAGAAATCTCATTATCGCGATCGACCAAGGAACCACCGGCACCACCGTTTTAGCCATCGCCGAATCTGGCCGCGTCGTATGCCGAGCGTATCGTGAAATCCGACAATTTTTCCCACAGCCAGGCTGGGTCGAGCACGACCCAATGGAGATCTTCGATTCGGCGGTTCAACTGTCGCGCCAGGCGCTCGAAGCGGCGCGTGCGAAACCTGCCGACGTTCGCGCGATCGGAATAACCAATCAGCGCGAGACCTTCGTGCTGTGGGAGCGAAAGACTGGCCGTCCGCTGCATCGAGCCATCGTATGGCAGTGCCGCCGCAGCGCCGAGATTTGCAGCCGCTTGCGCGCCCAAGATCACGAATCCGAAGTCACCCGTCGCACCGGCTTGCTGTTGGATCCGTACTTCTCCGGCACCAAGCTCAAATGGCTCCTCGATCGAAATCCCACCTGGCGAAGGCGCGCGGCGCGCGGCGAGTTATGCTTTGGCACCATAGATAGTTGGCTGCTCTACAAGATGTCGGGTGGCGCTATCCACGTAACCGACTACACCAACGCTTCGCGCACCATGCTCCTCAATCTAGACTCGCTCGCCTGGGACCCCGAGATGCTTCGCCTGCTGGACGTTCCCCGTGAAATCCTGCCCCAGACCATCAGCTCGCGCGGCCCGATCGCCGAGACCGCGCGGGGCATCTTCGGCGGCGGCGCGGTACCGATCGGCGCCGTGATCGGCGATCAGCAATCCGCGCTGTTTGGCCAGGGGGCGGTTCGAAGCGGGCAGGCCAAAGCCACCTACGGAACGGGTGCTTTTCTCTTGGTGAACACCGCCCAGCACCGTCCTGAATCGAAAAACCGTCTGCTGAAAACTTCCGCGCTGGGACCCTCGGGCGAACCCGCATACGCGCTTGAAGGGTCGGTTTTTGTCGCGGGCGCGGCCATTCAGTGGGTCCGGGATCAGATGGGTTTCATCAAACACAGCAAAGATAGCTGTGCGACGGCGCGGTCCGTCGCCGATTCCTGCGGCTTGTATATGGTTCCGGCCTTTGTCGGCCTCGGCGCGCCCCATTGGGATGCCGAAGCGCGTGGGGCGATCGTGGGAATTACCCGGGGTACATCGCGCGCCGACATTGTTCGCGCCGCACTGGACTCGATCGCCTACCAGGTTCGCGACGTAGCGGTCGCGATGGAGTCCGACACGGCTTCGCGACTAAGCGAACTTCGAGCCGACGGCGGCGCATCGGTTAACGACTATTTGATGCAGTTTCAGGCCGACATCCTCGATCGGGTCGTATCGCGGCCAGCGATGGCGGAGACCACGGCGCTTGGCGCGGCGATTCTTGCGGGCATGGCCACCGGACTCTGGAGGTCGCACGCCGATCTGATCGCGCCAAACAAGGGCCGCAAGCTGTTCAAGCCGCGCATGAAGCCCGACGTTCGCAAGCGCCTACTGGCGGGGTGGCGTGATGCGGTAGCGCGCGTTGTCAGCCATCCTAAACCGCGGCAAACTTAATAGCAGCATGGGATCTCTGGCTCGTAACCCGGTCTCCTACCTGTTCACGGAACAGGATCGCGGCGTCGCCGTCGCTCTGGGCCGCGCCTTTGTCGACGACCCCGCCCTCGGCGCCCTGATCCCGACGATCGAAGAGCCCGCCGAGCGGGTTGACCGATTCATCCGGTTCTTTGCTGCAATGCTGCGCTTGATGCGGCGCTTCGGACATCCGATCTTCGGTATCGTCGACAGTGGACAGGTCGCTGGAACTGCGATCGTCGAAGGCAGCCTGCAGCCTACGCCGGTATCGACCGTGATGTCGGGTCTCATTGACTTGCCCCGGTTCGTTGGGGCGCTGGGCTTTGAGGGAACCCTGCGGGCGATCAGGCTGATGGATGCCCTCGCGCGCAACCATCCACGCGAGGCTCACATCTACCTAAACTTTCTCGGCGTCGATCCGGGCTTCCAGCGCCGCCACTATGGGATCGCGATCCTCGACTACCTGCGCGACTTGGCCCGCATCCGAACCGACGTCATCGGGGTGTATCTCGAAACCGCAACTCCTGCCAACGTGCCCTACTACGAACGGGCGGGATATGAAGTGCTAAGCGAGATCAATCCGCTGGGCGTAAAGATGTGGCGGATGCTCCAGCGCCGCGCCGACTAGTTTTTTGGGTTAGCTCCCAGGGCGAATTACGGTCACCCGCAAGCCCTTCGAAGTCCATCCGACGTCAAAACCGACGAGATCGCCCTCCCGGATCAAATCGATGCCCGGCATCCTGCCGCCGATGCTTGCGCCGACTACCGTCACGAACGGAAACTCGAAGGGAATTTCGCGGCCGCTATGGGAGCGGACAGTTCCACGCCCACGCCCGCGATCGAGCCGCGAGATTATGCCGGCGTAGAAATTCCCCGGAAATCGCTCGGGGTCGAACTCTTCGGTCACAAACGATCCTCTACCATCGTCATACCGGGCGCGAAAGCGGCGTCATAGCGGTATGGCGGTGCGAAACATGATAAACCGCCCCAGGAATTCTCCCACCAGCACCGACATTGTCGCGATGTACAGCAGTCCGGTAGCGGCCATCGTTTGCGGAATTTTAAGCGTCTGCCACGTCATCCAAACTAGGATCACCGATGCAATCGGGCCGAGCACTAAGCGCAAGCCGAGCAGAATCCAATTCGCGCCGAACAGAGCACCCGCGTCACCGGTGGTGGCCGCGATTGCTACAAGCGTGATCACGATGACGCCCAGATATCCGACCAGCGCATAGCCGAAAACCCGCACCAGCGTGCGCAGGTAATCGACCGGAAGGTTCGGATCAATCAAGTACCAGTGGCCAAAAAGCATCCCAGCGCTGGCCAGTCCCAGCACGATCGACGAAGCAATCGCAGTCAGCACATAAGCAGCACCCGCGATCGGGCCAAAGCCAGCCGGCATTAGCGAAATCGCGTTGGCGCCGACGGCGATCAGTCCGAAGAGCAGGGCCGAAGAGTAGGCGCGCGAGCGGACATGGCCGTTGTCGTTCCACAGAGTCACCATGTAGAGCGCGCAGAAGAGACAAAACACCAGCCAGATCCCCGCGACCATCCAAAGCCACGGCGCGCTCGGCGCCCCCGCCTCCTTCCCCCGTGACGCAAGCGCCGCCAGACCGAAGACGCCAAGAAGTCCGGCGCCGAGGTAGACCCCAGCGCTCGACTTATAGAAGCCACGCTCAATCTTGAAAAACGGCGGAATTGAAATCGCAACCATCCCGCCAAATGCGATGTCGCTGAAGACCGACAGAAAACAGGCCGCGAACCTTGTCACTGTGAAAATCCTACCGTTCCGCCGCGGCCAATTGAAATCGAAGCGTCGGTGGCGGTTAGACAATCGCCCGCCATTCGCTATAATGCAGTATAAGTCAATCTGACTAGTTGACGGGGATTTTGGGGATCCAAGTAATGAGACTATCGGGAGTTTTGAAGACCATCGTTGCGCTCTCGCTGCTTGGTGGCGTGGCGGGTTGCGCGGCCGTCGAAGCGCAGCGCCACGAAGCAGAAGCCAAGCAGCAGGCCTTTGTCCAGCGAGTTGACATCGCGCACATTTGGGTGACCAACGGCGACGCCCCTGCGGGCAAACCCTACACTGTTCTGGGAGATCTGTCGTACAGCGAGCCGTTCTCGCCCGACGCAAACGACGAAGACAAGGTCCGCGACAAGCTCAAGAAAATGGCCTATGAAAAGTATCCCGATGACATCGACGCGATCATAAAAGAGCACACCGACGTCAACGATTCCGGGACCGAGGTGTCGGTCAGTGCGGTTGCAATCAAATACGATTCATCGACGGACCGTACCGCCCTGCATAAGATGACCGAGGGCATCATCGCCTCGCCGAAGTAGTCTCCGAGCACTAAAAGAGCGCCGAAGAGGGCTTGCGTGCAAAGCGCTCGCGAGCCCTCTTGCTCTCCTGGTTTCGCCTCCGATTAGGCGGCCGGTGACTCCAGCATCGGATCGAGTTTTCCGGCGTCGTCCAAGGCCTTAAGTTCGTCGAAGCCGCCCACCAGCTCGCCCTCGATGAAGATCGCGGGAACCGTCTTGCGCCCGCCCGCGCGCTCCATCATGGCGATTCGTAAGTCGGTATCGTCGGTGACGTCGATCTCATGGTAGTTCACGCCCTTGCGCCTCAGCAGCGCCTTGGCGCGATCGCAGAACGGACAGTATGTGGTCGTGTAGATCTCTACTTTAGCCACCTGATTCTCCTTACCGGATCTTAATCATCATGCCGGGCCAGTCCAGGGGCGACCCTTGCGCGTTCGATTCGCGCGATCTAGCGGAGCTGCGGATTTACCATCGCACCCTCACATCGAGCCTCATCTTTCACGAGCACCCGCCGGCCCGAAATCTCGAGTCGCCTCTGCTGATAAAGCCCTATCGCGTAGGGGTATATCCGGTGCTCCTGCGCGAGAATTCGGGCAGACAAGGTGGCTTCATCATCGTTTTGAAGCACGGGCACCACCGCCTGGACGATGATGGGACCGGCGTCGGTGCCCTCATCGACGAAGAAAACGGTGCAACCCGAGAATTTGACGCCGTAGTCGATCGCCGCCTGCTGAACGTGCAGGCCGGGAAATGTTGGGAGCAGCGCGGGATGGATGTTCATGATCCGGTTCGGGAAGGCGCGCACCATTACCGATGAGAAGAGCCTCATAAAACCCGCACAGACCACCAGTTCCACCTCGCGCCCGCGCAGTCGCGCGACGGCTGCGGCGTCGAACTCTTCGCGGCTCTTAAATCGTCTATGGTCCAGTACCTCGGTTTCTATGCCGTGCCCTTTGGCACGCTCCAGTCCGTAGGCTGCGGCGCGGTTTGAAATCACTATTCGTATCTCGGCCTTCAGTTCGCCTCGTTCGATCGAATCGATGATGGCCTGCAGATTGGTGCCCCGGCCAGAAATCATCACGCCGAGCTTCACCGGCGAGCGTTCATCTGTACGGTCCTGGTTCACTGGCGCAAATGAATAGGCCCGATCGCGAGCTTCACTCGATTACGGCGCCGGAGTCGGCGCCGCGTCTAAGTTCCCCTATGACAAACGCGGTCTGACGCCTGCTTCGAAGCCACCTAAGAAGGGGGTCGGTGCGGTCTTGGGCGGCTACGGCCACCATTCCGACCCCGTTGTTGAAGGTGCGGTCCATTTCGGATCGGGAAATTCTTCCCATTTTCGCGATCAGATCGAATATCGGAGGCACCTGCCAGCTCCCGCGGCGAATATGGGCCGACAGATTGGTCGGCAGAATCCGTGGGACGTTCTCGAGGAGCCCCCCGCCGGTTATGTTCGCCAAACCCTTGATCTCGAAGCGCTCGAACATTTCAATTGCTAGCCGCGCGTAGATTTTCGTCGGCCTCAGCAGTTCGTCGGCAAGCGTGCTGTTTAGTGCCGCGACATACTCGTCGAGCTTCATCTTGCCGCGTTCGAGCAGAACCTTGCGCGCGAGCGAAAATCCATTGGAATGGAGTCCGGTCGAGGATAACCCGATCAGCGCATCGCCCGAGCGCATCGTGTTTGGCCGGGGAACTCGCGACCGATCCGCGATTCCGACCGCGAATCCGACCAGGTCGTATTCTCCCGGTCGGTACAAACCGGCTAGCTGAGCCGTCTCGCCGCCAACCAGGCTGGCCCCCGCCTCTCTACATCCTCGCGCTACGCCCTTGACGATCTGGATTGCTATCTCGCGATCCAGTTTTCCGGCGCCGATGTAATCCAAAAAAAACATCGGCCGCGCGCCCAGACAAATGATGTCATTGACGCACATCGCAACGCAGTCGATACCGACCGTGTCATGCCTGCCAGTGGCAAATGCGATCTTCAACTTGGTGCCGACGCTGTCGGTGCCGGCCACCAGCACCGGCGCGGCCATTTTCGATGCGCCGTTTAAACCCACGATGGCTCCAAACCCACCAACTCCGCCAATTACATGGGCGTGGCTGGTTTGCATTGCGATCCGCCGAAACTGCGGGATAAGCGCCTGCTTAAGCTCGATGTCTACCCCCGCGTCCTTGTATGAAAGCCCAGCCCGTTTGGTTCGATTTTTCACCGCCTGATTCCCACCGCCGAAGCGCGCCACGCCTTTTTGCCGCTTGCATAGTTTAGCAAGCCCTCGCGATAGACCTTCACTTCCAAACCTCTCATCAACTCCCGCAATTCGCCGGCTCCGAGCAAAAAGCGTGGATCTTTTGGTTCGCCAATCTCCGCCTGTTTTATGAGAAAAGTCGCGACCAAGAGCACTCCGCCCGGCCGCAACGCGGCCTTGAGAAGCTCGATCAACTCGCGGTCTAGAAAATTAACATTTAGTATGGTGTCGAAGCTTCCCGGTCGAAACGGAATCGGCGCCACTTCGAGATCGGCGACGACCGGCTCGATGCTGAGCTTATGGTCGCGCGCCGAAGCCATCAGCGCCGCCGCGGCGACCTCCGAATAGTCCACCGCAACCACGCGCATACCCGCCTGCGCCAGGGCGAAGCTGTGCCGTCCACGGCCCGCAGCCACATCCATTACTCGACCACCGGCTGCCATCTTCGGTATCATCTCCACAACAAATGGCTCGGGCGAAGCGTTTTCCCCGCCCAAGCGGTGTCGACCGTCCCATTTCTCGCGCCCGGCTAAACTCATTGGGTTAGTCGCTGAGCTCGCGCCCGCGCGAAGGCGTCGAACTCGCGTGCAGCGGCCTCGCTTCGCGCCCGCGGGCATTGGTGGGCTGGCGCACCTACTCTTGCGGGATCATGGACTGCGAGAGCGCCAAGCCCGGCAATCGGGTTTGCGCTTTTCGCTTCAAAGGCAGGACCAATGCCGCCCTGCCGCTCCGCGTGTTCCGACTCGCTCCGCCGCTGGGTCGATTTGGTGCGCCGCCGAAATCCCATCTCGAACCGGCATCCGATTGTTTTGACCAACGCGGCCCGAGCCGCGACCGTCTCTTTGAACCCGTGGCGTCGTAGCCGTTGCGGATGCGGCGGCGTGGGCACTACCGTATCGTACTTCCCCTTCACCCCCATAAAGCGAGTGTCCAAGACATATTTGTGACATCGAAGCTCAAAGCTGAATGCGCCCCGCATGGTTCCAGCCCGTCCGATAGCCTACCGGCGCCGCGCGTGCCACTGTGAGGTTTGGCGTTAAGCACCACAGTTGCGACAGATCGTATTCTAAGCGAAGTCGATTCGAATGCCGCATTGCCCACAAATTGAGTTCTTCGATCCGCTCCCAGGAAGTAGCACCGATTCTCAGGGCGGCCTGCGACTATAGGGCTCCTCACCTTTCGCAAATGGGCGCAAAGGGCAAACCTAAAGTTCAGGAGCACGTTCAACAGGGGCCCAAACCATAGATCGATTTTTCGTCGTTCAAACTCAAGCGCTTGCGCGCACGCTCATCTTCGGTGCGATTTGTGGTATAGACAGCTACATGAATGAACAGAGCGGCGCGCCCTTGTCCGGCATTCGTATCGTCGATTTGACCATCTGGCAGCAGGGACCGGTGGCTACCGCGATGCTGGCCGATCTTGGTGCTGAAGTGATCAAGATCGAAGAATGCGAAAAAGGAGACCCGGGCCGCGGCATCATGTCGATGGCCGGAGCTTCGACCGTCAAGGGCCTGCGCAACTTTTATTTCGAGGCTAACAATCGTCACAAAAGGAGCGTCACTCTCAATCTCAAGACGGCCGAGGGTCGTCAGATCGCGCATCGGCTGGTGGCGCGGTCCGACGTGTTCGTTCAAAATTTCCGCAAGGGCGTGGCCAACCGGCTGGGCCTGGGCTACGCTGAATTGAGCGCGCTCAACCCGCAATTGATCTACGCGAGCGCCTCCGGATACGGGCCACTTGGTCCGGACAGCGCGGAGCCTTCGTTCGACTATCTGGGTCAGGCCCGATCGGGAATCATGAATGCGGTGGGTGCGCCGGGCAACCCGCCCAGCTATGTGTTCGGCGGAATTGCCGACCAGATGGGCGCGATCATGCTGGCCTACGGGGTAATCACCGCGCTGCTCGCTCGCGAACGCTACGGGGTCGGCCAGGAGGTCGACGCGTCTCATCTTGGTTCGATGATCGCGCTTCAAGGGCTCAATTTGGCGTGCCGGACCATCATGGGCTTCGAGATGGCTCGCAATCCGCGCGAGACCTCCTTTAATCCGCTGTGGAATCATTACAAATGCGCCGATGACAAATGGTTAGCGCTCGCGATGCTCCAGCCCGACCGCTATTGGAAGGAGTTCTGTCGCGTACTGGGGATCGCCGAGCTAATCGCCGACCCTCGCTTCGTCGACATGCGCTCGCGGGGCAAGAACGCGCCCGAGCTGGTAGCGCTGCTCGATCGAATCTTCTATACCAAGCCCCGCGCCGAATGGATGAAAATCCTCAAGGATGGAGGCGACTTCATCTACACGGTGGTAAACACGGTGGCCGATCTGCCCTCCGACCCACAGGTGCTCGCCAACGAATACGTGGTCGATTATGACCATCCGCAACTCGGTTCGATGCAGCTCGTCGGAATGCCGGTCAAACTGAGCAAGACGCCCGGCAATCCACGCGGCCACGCGCCTGAGTTTGGCGAACAGACCGAGGAGATACTTACCGCAATGCTCGGCTACAGTTGGGAAGAGATTGCGAAATTTCGCGAGTCGGGGGTGATCTAATGCCGCCCGCCTCTTGGGGAGATCGTATGGGACAGTTACAGGAAGAACGCCCGGCTATCCGCGACTTGTACTTCCGCTACGCGCTGGAAATCGACGAAGGGCACTATGACCGGTGGATCGATTGCTTCACCAACGACGGAACCTTTGACAGTCCGCGCTTTGGTCGACATGTCGGCCGCGACGGGCTTCGCAAGTTCGCGGCCATCTACCGTGAGTCGCTCGGCGGAGCGAAGGTCCGCCACGTCATTACTAACGTACTGGTGGACATCGAAGGCGATCGCGCCACCGGCACTTGCTATCTGAGCTATTACCACACCAAGCACGGCACAACGGAGTTGGCCGGGATGGGCGGCTATCGCGACAAACTGCGCAAGGTCGACGGGCGATGGCTCTTCGAGAGCCGCCAAGTTTTTATCGACGGCCGGTAAAAGGGTACGAAGAAGGCACTGCGTGCCGCGCCGACTGCCTCTTTGCCCGCGACGCCCGTCGCCTGCAAAGCTTACCCACGACGCCAAGGCACTCGCCCGGTTGGAGCCGGGTTGAATTTATATGTAAGCGGGGCTACTTCATCGCATAAGTCGTGATGCTCGTGCCGAACCGCGATTCGGTGGAGTTCACAGGAGGATTAGCCGATGAAGAGTCCTTCTCCACGTGTTGTCGGGGCTGTCCTGACAGTCCTTGCGGCTGTGGGTTCGGTGCTGGTTCTAAGCGCCGCCCGTCTACCGGCTGCCGACCAGGAATTCTCAAATTCGACCCTGAAAGGCCCCTACGTCTTTCGTTGTTCCGGTCATGCCTTGTTCACAACTCCGGATCTCAGCGGCGCGACTGCTCAGTTCATTGGGTCCATCGGGATCATCACTTTCAACGGCGCGGGCGGTCTTACCGGACTCGGCACAGTCAGCGGCACCGAGACTGCCACCGGCGCGGCTCGCCCAAGCGGCCTCCACTACTACGGCCAGGTGGTATGCGACTACAAGATCAAGGGCACCTACGTGGTGCGGCCTGACGGAATAGGCTTGCTGGAGCTGAACTTCTCCGGTTCCTCGAGCAGCACCTGCGGCGACAGCAGCGGAACATTTGCGATGATCCTTCCCTCTCCGGGGACGATCGAGTACCTCTCCACCGGCCAAACCACCGCCGATCCAACCCGCGGCGAATTTAACGCGTACGTGGTCGAAGGCGAAATGAAGAAGCAATCAGAAAGGTGATGAGGCGCCCCCTCACCACGGTCGGCCGTCAGGGATATCAAGTGCGACCGAGGATCGCGCGGACTTTGGCGGGGACGTCCGGTGCTAGCGCGACGTCCGAGATGATCGCCACCGCATTCGCGCCGGCGCCAATGACCTCGGGTACGGTACTTTCGGTGATCCCACCAATTGCAACGATCGGCAGCCCCACGGCCGCGCGCACTTCTTGCAAGCGCTCAAGACCTTGCGCGCTTACTGTATTCTTCGCGCCGCCCGGGTAAATCGGCCCAAATCCGATGTAATCAGCGCCGGCGCGCTCGGCGTATCGCGCTTGCTCGACGCTGTGAGTCGACACGCCGATTATCGAATCCGAGCCCAAAAGCCGCCGCGCGGCCCGGCAAGGAAGGTCGGTCTGTCCAAGATGCACCCCGTCGGCACCGCACAACAAGGCGACGTCGGCTCGATCGTTAACGATGAATAAGGCGCCGGCCGTATGGCAGATCTTCGCAACGGCGTTCGCGGCGCCGATTAGGTCGCGAATCGGCGCCTCCTTCATTCGAAGCTGAACAATCCGCGCACCGTTGTCGACCAGTTGGGCGGCCAGATCGACCGGGTCACGACCGCCGATCGGATCGGCTATGGCGTAGTAATGAGAGGGCAGCGAGAACTTCAAGGCCGCAAGCTCGATTGATAAAAGCTACAGTCCGGCTGCCGCCTAGTCGGTCGGACCCTTGCGCAAGACGATTCGCAATTCGGTGATCTTCTTGCGCAGTGTGTTGCGATTGAGCCCCAGCATCCGCGCGGCGCGCACCTGGTTACCTCCGGCACGATCGAGCGTCAGCTCGATCAGCGGACGCTCGATTTCGGCTACCATCTTGCCGTACAGGTCCAGGGGCTCGGCGCCCTCGACCTGATCTATTTCGTCGAGGTAGTCGCGGATGCGCCGCGCGATCAACTGCGGAAGCGATGCGCCGGAATCGACTGGACTCTCCGGCTGCCGGCCCGACGCGCGCGTCAGGTCGATATCGGCCGGGGCGATGGTCTTGCCCGGCGCGAGGATAGCAGCGCGCAGCACACAATTTTCCAGCTCGCGCACATTGCCGGGCCATGGGTGCTCCGAGAGCATCGCGCGCGCCTCGGGGCTGACGCCGATTGCGTTGGCTCCCAGCTCGCGGGCAGCCTTAGCAATGAAGTGGTCAATCAACTCGGGAATGTCTTCGCGGCGCTCCCGAAGCGGCGGCATGTGGATGGGGATGACTCTCAGCCGAAAATAGAGGTCCTCGCGGAACCTTCGCATTGCAACCGCATGCTCCAGGTCTTGGTTCGACGCGGCGATAATTCGTGCTCGCAAGCGGTTATTTTCGGATCCACCGACCCGAGCGAATTCGCGCTCTTGTAATGCTCGCAGGAGTTTGGGCTGAAGCTCCAAAGGCATGTCGCTGATTTCGTCGAGGAAGATCGTCCCCGCACCCGCGATTTCGAACTTGCCCGCTCGGCGTTCCGTTGCCCCAGTAAATGATCCTCGTTCGTGCCCGAACAGCTCACTTTCCAGCAGCCCATGGGGAATTGCCGAACAGTTGACCGCAACGAATGGTTCGCGCCATCGCTCTGACTTGAAGTGAATCGCGCGCGCCACCAGTTCCTTGCCGGTGCCGGACTCGCCTGAAATCAAGATGTTGGCCTCGTTGTTCACCAAACGTCCGATCAGCTTGTAGATTTCCTGCATAGCCGCGCTGCGACCGACAATTTCACCGCCGACAAGCTGGCGCCCGCCGTCGAGACTTATGCGCCGGGCGTCATCGGGGTAGACGGCGGCTTCTGCGGCCCGCTCGACTAGCTTCGCCACGAGGTCGAGATTGGCGAAGGGTTTAGTCAGATAGTCGTGGGCACCGCGCTTCATTGCCTCGACCGCGTTGGTCATCGTCGACGCGGCAGTGATGACGATGATCAAGGTGCGGACGTGTTCGGCCCGCGCGATGGACAAAACCTCCAGCCCCCCAACTCCCGGCATCATGATATCGAGCAACGCTACTTCGAATCGGTCGCTGCGCAGCTCAGCAAGCGCACTCTGTGAATCGGTTGCTTCGCTGACCCGGAAACCCGCCGCTTCGAGACGGTGGCGCAGCACCAAGCGGATCGCCGGGTCGTCGTCGGCGATTAGGACCTCGATAGATGGTTGGTTGGTCGCGGCCGGTTCTGCCATAGGTAGAGATTCGCTGTTACTCCAAATCGATATGATAGTCGCCAATGAGGACAAAGCGCGAGTCCGTCGCCTATTTTTTGAGCATCGGTTGCGGGGACGGATCGGAACCGGGCGCCTATGTTATCCAGGTGCCCGGTGCTTTGCGTCTCGAAGCGCGGTCAAGGACCGGAATCTATTGGCAGGGTCACCTTGAAAGTAAGGCCACCTAGGCTTGAGCGATCTCCGGTGTCATCACGGGTAGCACGATCGCTGCCAAACGAGCCGGCTCGACGTGAAGAGCCTTCCTCGATTGGAGCGCGACTGGTGCTGATTCGGATCGACGAGGCCTCGCGATTAGAGGGTTCGGCCCATAGTTTGCCCCCATGGAGCGCGATAATCCGCTGGCTCAGGACCAGTCCCAATCCGGTGCCTTGCGGCTTGGTCGTGAAGAATGGGGTAAAGAGGCGGTTTAGATCTGATGCGGGCATGCCTTTGCCGCTGTCGCTGACCTCGACCCGTAAGAACTGCCGATGCTTTCCGCCGGGCGTACGCCGGAACTGAGTCTCGATTCGGGTACGCAGCCGGATGGTCCCGAAGGGTTCGACCGCCTCCAGGGCGTTTTTGAGCAAATTCAGGAAGACCCGTTCGAGCGCGTCTGAATCGCCGAGAATCTCGGGAAGGCTCGGATCGAACAGTTCTTCGACGCGTACGCCCGGGCGAGGATTGGGGTGCAGTCCGGCCAGGGCGAGCGATTTGTGAAGCACTTGATGGATGTTGATCGGCTCGCGCTTGAGCCGTTGTGGACCGCTGACGGAGAGAACTTGTTCCACGAGGCTTTGGATGCGACTTACACCTTCCATAATAAGGGCGCCGTACTGCTGAGCCCGCGAATCATTCGGCAACAATCCAGCCATCAGCTCGGCGGCTCCTTTGATTCCGGTCAGCGGGTTCTTGACCTCATGGGCCAGCCCCGCAGGCGAGAGCCCCAGATGGGCCTCTTCGGGGTCGTTCAGGAGATTTTGCGCCGCGCGCTGATGGGATAGATCATGAATCAACAGAACCGCACCATCGGAACGACCGCTTTCATCAAAGAGGGGTGAGACCTCCGCGCGGACTGCGATCTCGCGCCCTGCCAGCTTCAGCGTTGCCTCCGCGTAGCTTAGGTCTTCGCCATGAAGTAGCGAAACCCGAAGCATCCCAAGCAGCCAGTCGTTGCCTTTTATTAGGTCACGAATCAGCGCCGAGTTGGCCTGCGAGACCCCGAGCAGCGTTTCGCCGGCCGGATTGATCGCCTTTAGTTCGAGACTGGTAGAGAGTGCGATGACGGCATCGTTGAGACTATCGAGAATGTCTCGCCAGAGGTTCATAGGTCGCGCCCCGCTGCGCTCTTCGATTTCGCGAGCTTTGCCGTAGCCGGTCCGAGATTGGACTTTAACACATCCAGTGAACTCTCGCCTCCGATCGGGCTCGATCGATTTCGCTTATGTCCTACGGGCACATTTTGCTCAACAAGTATAAACCAATCCACAGGCCCACGATGATGCACAATACTGTTTGAGATTAGAATTTCTAATTGAACGGGGGTTGATCTCACATCCCGCGACGGCTAGCCTCCGTCGGCAGCGTGGTAAGGCTCCAGCAAACACCACTCCTGCTGACCATCGTCGCGGCGTTTGCGCTGGCGCAGGCGCGCGGGGAATCGCTAGCTAGCACGCCCGCGGCTGCGCAGCAGCAATCATCGCCGCTTCCCTCGGCCTCGCCCTCGTCGTATCAAGCAGTGGCGGCTGAGCTTTTTGATTTGATCGACCCGGCGGCGGATTGTCGCGCTCCCTGTGCGCAAGACCGATTCTCAGCGAACGAGGCAGGGCTCGGAGGCGATGAAATGGCGCCCGAATTCCCGCCCGATCGGCGACCGGCAGGGCTTGGCTTTGCCCGAAGCCTCCCCCGGCGGGTGGCCCCTTTTCCTATCGAACTGAACCAGGCGGTGCGTGGGTTCGTTGACCAATACCTGGAACACAGCGAGGGCCTGCAACTCGCCTTTGATCGCAGCGCTCCATACCTGGACTCAATGGTCTCGAAACTGGAGGGCCGCGGCGTACCGCGCGATTTTGTCTACCTGTCCTTTGCAGAAAGTGACTTTCGGGGGCGCGGAGCCGGCCCTTGGCAGCTAACCAGGGCGACCGCGAAACGGTTCGGCTTGCGAGTAGATAAATTCGTCGATGAGCGGCGCGATCCTATCAAGTCAACCGAGGCCGCGGCCGAGTACCTCGCCAGCCTGCACGATCAGTACAACGACTGGCGGCTTGCGGTGGTGGGATGGAACACCGGCGACGCCTCGCTGGACCATTTCATCGAGGTAAAGGGCGCGGACTACGATCGAATGGCCAGCCGGCTGCCGCAGCGCACCAAACAGTTGATGAACCGTTTTATGGCGGTCGCATTCATTGCTCATGACGCGGAAGCCTACGGCATTCGCAGATTTAGTCTCGAATGGCCCGCGCTCGGCAAAGTCACGGTGCGCGGAGGAACTTCAATTCGGCGCATTGCGCAGATGAATGACACTTCGGTCGCAGCCGTCAAGCGCCTTAATCCCTCGCTGTTGCGGGATTGCGTGCCGCCCAATGCCAATTTCTACGAAGTGATGGTGCCGCGCGAGGAGACCATCAATCGCGACGATCCCTAAGCGGGTGGTCGGCCCTCACAGAGCTGCCTCCCAAGTCTGGGAGTCTGGTTCACAACCAAACTCCCCCGCCCGTACTTTGCACAAAGACCGTTTTGGGGCCTGGGTGAGATTTAACCGTTGATTGCGCAGAAGATGCGGTCGCAGTTCGCGCGCAACCGTCTGAATTCGAGCACCAAAGCAGTCTACTTTGCCAAAGGGGCGCGGCGCTAAGAACGCTAGCGCGCTTTCCCCGCGCCCCGAGCATTGTTCGGGGTTTAACAGGATGCCTATCCTAGGCTCTAAGTGAAGTAGTCGTGATCCGCAGACGACGCCGCAAAAAATGAACCTGATCTCCGCAAATCGCGCGCTGGAAATCGTCTTGGAATGCGCCGCGCCGTTGGGCGTCGAGCGCGTGACGATTCGCGAAGCCCTAGGACGGGTGCTCTGTGAGGATATTCGCTCGCCGCGCGATATCCCCGGATTCGACAACTCGGCGATGGACGGATACGCAGTGCGATCGGCTGACGCCGCCGGCGCCAGCGAGGCGTCACCCGTGCGCCTGCGCGTGGTGGACACAATCGGGGCGGGGCGGATGCCGACGGTAAGGGTCTTGCCGGGCACGGCCAGCCGAATCATGACCGGAGCGGCAATGCCCGAAGGTGCCGACGCTATCGTCCAGCTTGAGCGTACCCGGCAAAGCGGCGACGTGGTCGAGCTGATGGCCGACGCGCCGCCCCGGAACTTCATCCGGCCCCGGGGCGAGGACCTGCGGCTGGACGAATTGGCCTTGGGCGCCGGCACGGAACTGGGCGCGGCCGATATTGGAATGCTCGCTTCGCTGAATCGATCGACCGTCGAAGTTTGGCGCAAACCGCGAGTAGGGATAGTGGCGACCGGTGACGAATTAGTCGAAGTGGACCAAGTCCCGACCGGCGCGCAAGTAGTTAATTCGAGCGGGTACGCTTTGGCCGCGGCCGTGATCGGGGCGGGAGCCGAACCCATTTTGATGCCGATCGCCCGCGATCGCCCCGAACTGATCCGGCAACGATTGGCCCAGGCGTTCGCCTTCGATGTGGTTCTCTCCACCGGCGGAGTTTCGGTCGGACAGTTCGACTATGTAAGCGCCGAGCTAAAGCGCCTCGGTATGCGCGAGATGTTTCATGGCGTTGCTCAAAAGCCCGGCAAACCATTGGCCTTCGGCACGGTCGGGACCAAGCTGCTCTTCGGCCTCCCCGGGAATCCGGTCTCGACGATGGTTTGTTTCTATCTCTACGCGCTGCCCGCGCTGCAAAAGTTGGGCGGGCGCTCGCGACTCGGACTGGCCAAGGTGCAAGTAAGATGCGGCGCCGACATTCGGAAATCTGCCAATCTAACCGAGTTTGTGCGGGTCAAGGTGGTCCGCGAAGGTGACGGGCTAATTGCGACCGCAACGGGAAGTCAGAGTTCCGGCGTGCTCAGTACGCTGTCGCGCGCCAACGCACTGCTGATCGGACCGCAAGAGGCCTCCATGCTAAGGTGCGGAGACTACGCTACGGTTTTATTGCTGGACGCCGGTGTAGTGACGATGACCGAAGTCGGCTTTGACTGACGCCGCCACAAGAACTGCAGGGCCAGTGTCGCGACGACGCCGAACAGCACCGAAGCGATCACTATGGCAGAGACCTTGAACTGCAGCGTTGCGGCGAACGGCAAGAGACGAATCTGGACCGGGTCGAGTTGAAAGTTCGAGTAGACTACGTAGGCGACCCACGCGACTACGATCGTGCCTATGATGACCCTGGGGTTCTTGGCAAAAGCTGGAGCAGGCATTGGAGTTGAAATTTTGAACCGCTGCGACTGAGATTGTCAACGCAGGCAATCCTATGCGGACCCGGTAGCGCCACAAAAAGTTGATGTCAACCAGGGAACCAAGACGGCAATAGTGCTGGGCTATGGAATCGCGTATTGGACAGGGATTTGACTTTCACCCCTTGGTGGAAGGACGCAAGCTCGTTCTAGGCGGCGTCGCGGTGCCGCACACGCATGGGCTAGGCGGCCATTCTGATGCCGATGTGGCCACCCACGCGCTCGCCAATGCGATCCTCGGTGCGATCGGCGAGGGCGACCTGGGCCGGCACTTTCCTGACAGCGATCCCCTTTACCGGGATATCGACAGCATCGAGCTATTGGAGCGGGTGTGGCAGATGGCAGCCGAACGCGGCTGGTCGCTCGGCAATGCGGACGTCACGGTTTTTGCGCAGCGCCCGAAACTGTCGCCTCATCTCGACGCGATGCGGGAGCGACTTGCCGCCGCAATGCGGTCAGAGGTTTCCAGACTAAACGTGAAAGCGTCGAACCCGGAAGCAATCGGCGCACTGGGCCGAGGCGAAGGCATGGTTGCCGCGGCGGTCGCGATGCTGAATCGCCCGGACCCGAAGTGACCGGGCCGAGAGAGCGGCGTCGGAACTCGCAGCAGCTGCTCTAAAAAGGGCTCCACCGCAACCGTCCTCGCGCAAACATCGTGGGCCCGGCGAGATGATCTTTTCTTTAGGGTCGGCCTGACATTTCGCATCTCGCTCGGGCGCGGATGGCGTTGCCGGGCAAGTCTAAGGCCGAGTCGGTCAAGCGACCGCGCTGTGGGTTTTTGCGCCGTCTGAGATGCAACAGATGCGCAATCTCCGGTTGAAGCCATCTGCCTGAACCGCACGACCTAGTCCTTCGGGCGACAAGCTTGTTGGCGGCGGTTCAAGCGGGTTGTTGGTCGAATCTTGGCAGATCGTCGCGGACGGGGGCCCAGGGCGGAGCGCTCTTCAGGTATACCTGCGCCACCGGTTTGAATTGAGCAGGATCGTCCAGGCTGGCCGCCTTCAGCGCGACCATCGCTTGGGTTGCGGAGAGCACGGAGATAATCGGGGAACCGCAGTTCGGGCAGAAGCCGCGGCTTACTTTGTTGCCGCTGTCACCCGTCACCTCGTAGTGCTTCAGCTGTCCTGTGAGTTTCAGCGCGGCCGTGGGGACCAGCATCACGGAGGCCATGGCGGTGCCGGTTGAGCGCTGGCAATCGCGGCAGTAGCAGTTGACCGCCATGATCGGATCCGCTGAGCATTCGTATCGCACGGCACCGCAGGCGCATCCTCCGGTGATTGACGGCATAAGTGTGTCCTCCTCTCGCCCGAGGCGGGAAAACTTGACTGGGCGGGCTTGCGCCCGATCGCAGCAGCCCCAAAAAGCTCGACCTGGTTCCTCCGCCCTCAAGGGACCTGGGGACCGGCACGCTCGCCTCATAGGGCGCCTTTCCTCTGGTTTTTCTAGTTCCACGATCTCGCAATTCGATCAAGCCGCGCGCAGTTACCCGCAATCGTCCGAAGAGACGATGGCGGATGGAGGATGTTGAAGTAGAAGTCGGTTGATGAAGTTTTGAATTCTCGGCCTTGACGACCCCGACCCATGCTCTTCAACGGCGCGGGCAGAGGGAGAGAAAAGGAGGACGCGATCATGCAGAGGCAGGCGATCGAGGCTGCTCCGATCGAAGATCGTTACGCGCGCGGATGGCATTGCATCGGGCTCGCCGCGGACTACAAGGATGGGAAGCCCCACGCGCTCAATGTCTTTGGCACGCGGCTGGTCGCCTATCCCGGTGAGGACGGTGAAGTTCACGTGCTCGACGGCTTTTGCCCGCATATGGGCGCCGATCTCTCTTGTGGCACCGTGCGCGCGAACTCGATTCAGTGCCCGTTCCACAACTGGAGTTGGGGAGCCGACGGCAAGTGTAACCATATTCCATACAGCAAGCGTATTCCGCCCAAGGCGCGGGTCCGCTCATGGCCCACCGGCGAGCAAAACAAGCTGCTGTTCGTGTGGAACGATCCCGAGGAGAACCCGCCCGCGCCCGAAGTCTCGATCCCGCGCCTCGACGCCTGCTTTTCCGAGGAGTGGAGCGACTGGGTGATCGTGAAATGGACCATCAACACGAATTGCCGCGAGCTAATCGACAACGTCGCCGACATGGCGCACTTCCCAGTGGTGCACGGTGCGCCGGTCGACTACTTCGCCAACGTGTTCCAAGGGCATAAGGCGACCCAAATAATGATCGGCTCGGGGCAGCAAGGCTATCAGGGCCGTCTGGCGACTTGTGCGACCTACTTCGGGCCGGCCTATCAGATCACACAGATGCAGGGTGACATGGGCGGTATCACGATCGATTCCGTGCTGCTCAACTGCCACGTTCCGGTTAATCTGCATCGCTTCGATCTGCGCTTTGGGATGATCGTGCGCAAGATGAAAGGCGTAAGCGACGAGATGTCGCGCCAGATCTGCGAGGGGTACATTCAGGGCATTCAGCAAGGCTTCTACCAAGACGTCGCAATTTGGGACAACAAAGTGCGCATTGACAATCCGCTGCTTTGCGAAGGCGATGGGCCCATTTATCAGCTGCGCCAATGGTATCGGCAGTTCTACGTCGACGCCGCCGCGGTGCCGGAGGAGATGCGCAAGCGTCGGGTAGTAGAGTTGAACAAGGGATTGGCCGCGCCGCCCGCGCCGCACCACGTGTTCGAGGACTAGAGCTCAAAGATTTCGCCTTGCGGTCAAGTCCAGCCTAAGCCCCCCAACCGTTCCACGTTAAGCAAGAGAAGGAGAAAAACCGCCCGAAGCGGTCGCTGGGCGCTTATCGCAGTAAGCGCGGCCTTGGCGTAGATGAGAGGGGTGCGCAAGGCAGCCCGCCACGAACGGAGGGAACCGGACCCCTACGGTTCGGTTGCTCTGTCGCTGTCTCAATTCAGCGAGTTGGTCGGCGCCATTTACCAGGGGCCCCTGGAACCGGTTCCGTGGAAGAACGCGCTCGATCTGCTGCGTCTTCATCTGCGCGCTAATTACGTGACCTTGATGTTGCGACCGCCGTCGCCCGACCGCGAAGCTCTGATGGTGAACGCGGCCGGTGATTGGCCGATTACGCGCGAAGCCGAGTACAACAAGTATTACTACGCACTCGATCCGTTTATCGATCTGCCGCCGGATCGCGTTTTCACCGTCGAGGAGCTGATCAGCGGCGACGACTGGCGCGCAACCGAATTCTACAAGCAGTTCCTCAAACCGCTCGACATCCTGCACGCATTGGGTGCGGATATTCAGACCGGCGACGGAATTCACTGCCGCTTTCGCGTCGCCCGGCCCCATCGCGAGCCGCCCTTTTCTGAAGGCGATAAGGCGCTGTGCACCGCGATGCTTCCTCATCTAAAGCGCGCCGTGATTCTCCATTCGCAGCTCGAGCTGATTGATTCGGAGCGCAGGCTGTACGCAGGCACGGTCGATCGGATGCTGGTGGGCACGGTCATCCTCGATGAAACCGGCGCGCTCATGAAAAGCAACGCGGTCGCGCAGGAGATGCTATCCGACGGTGCCGGCCTACGCCTGGTCGACGGCATGCTGCGCGCCCGAGAGCCGGTGGAGAATCGCGAGCTGCAGCGGCTCATCAAGCAAGCCATGAGCGGCCCCGCGCCCGGCAGCCCGGCCGTGGCCGAGGCGATTTCGATCACGCGCGGAGCCGAGCGCGGCAAGCTTGGAGTGCTGATCCGCAACATTGCGCACGCGGCATGGTCGGAAGGTAATCGGCGGCCCGCGGTGGCGCTGTTCATTCGCGATCCCGAGCGCCGCTCGGAGGCATCGCGCGAGATGGTGCGCCGGCTGTTCGACCTCACTTTGGCGGAATCGTCGCTCGCGCTGGCGTTGGCCGATGGGTTGACCCTCGATGAAGCCGCCGACCGGCTCAGCATCCGCAAGAACACCGCACGTGCTCATCTGCGCTCAATATTCGCCAAGATCGGCGTCAGGCGGCAGACCACGCTGGTGCGGTTGCTGCTAAGCAGCGTCATCTGGCTGGGATGAGCGCCGACCAGACAGGAATCGGAAGACTGTGAAAATGTGCGGTTTTAGCGTGCCAGAAGATCGATCTGCGAAATCCGGTAGTCTTTGGATTTTCGTAAGTCCACTAGTCTTTTCGGACGATGAGTCGGCGCGCCCGGTGATGCGATGATCGCCGCGATTGGATCTAGACTGTGTGCGGGAGCGGTCCGTGGCAGAATCTTCCTTGCGCCAGGCGACACCCGGCGCTGAGAACCCCGAAAGCGAACTCGTAAAATCCCTCCTGTTGCGGGCGCGAGCGATGGTGCCGGTTCTAGCCGAGCGCGCCCCGCGCGCCGAGCAGGATCGCTGCATCCCCCGGGAGACAATCGCGGACTTAAAGCAGGCCGGTCTCTTTCGGGCAATCCAGCCGCGGCGCTACGGCGGCTACGAACTCGACCCGCGGGTCTTTTTCGACCTCCAAGCGACGCTTGCCGAGGGATGCATGTCCAGCGGATGGGTCTACGGCGTGGTCGGGGTGCACAACTGGCAGTTGGCGCTGTTCGATCCGCGGGCCCAGGAAGATGTCTGGAGCAAAGACACCGCGCTGCTGATCGCCTCGAGCTACATGCCGCGCGGGCAGGTCGCGCGCGTCGACGGCGGTTTCAGATTCAGCGGGCGGTGGGGGTTCTCAAGCGGCGTCGATCACGCCGACTGGTTGTTTCTCGGCGGTATCGTTGCCTCCGGCAATGGCGCGGGCGCGCCGGATTATCGGACCTTCCTGGTGCCGCGCGCCGATATCAGCATCAACGACAACTGGCACACGTTCGGCCTGAGGGCCACCGGCAGCAAGGAGGTCGTCGTCGAAGATGCATTCGTGCCGGAGTATCGGACCCACCGCGCGATCGATGGTTTCGCCGGCACCAGCCCCGGCCTGAGCGCCAACCCCGGACCGCTCTACAAGCTGCCGTTCGGGCAGATCTTCGTGCGCGCGGTCTCGACTGCGTCGCTCGGCGCACTAAAAGGCGCGCTCAACGTGTTTTGTGAATACGGGTCGAAGCGGGTAAGCACCAACGACCTCTCGCGCACCGCCGAGGATCCCGCCGCCGCGCTTGCCTCGGCAGATGCGGCGCTCGCAATCGATGACATGAGGCTCGTGCTGCATCGCAACTTCGCGGCGATGATGGATAAGCTCGGGCGCGGCGAGCCGCTTGACCTAAACGACCGGATTCACTACCGCTATCAATCCGCCGCGGTCGCCGGGCGGTGCGCCGAGCATATCGACCGCCTGCTTCACGCCTGCGGTGGACAGGGCATTTACAACGACAAGTCCATCGGGCGTTTTTTTGTCGACATCCATGCGGCGCGCCTGCACTACGCCAACAATGCGGAAAGGTTCGGCCGCAACTACGGCGGCGTGCTGCTGGGCCTTGGCAATTCCGACTTCTTCGTATGAGCGACGCCTTAAGAGTCGGCGTGGCCTCCGGCGACGGGAAATGGGATCACGCCTTCGACGTAGTCGTGGTCGGTTCGGGGGCGGGCGGAATGACGGCGGCGATCAGCGCGCACGACCTCGGGCAATCCGTCTTAGTGCTGGAAAAGAGCGACCTCTACGGCGGCACGACCGCCATTTCGGGCGGCGGCCTTTGGGTGCCCTGTAACCATCTGATGGGCGCCGCGGGCGGTAGCGACAGCTATGACGATGCGCTGACCTACCTCAGGGCGGCGACGCGGGGAACCGTCGCAGAAGACCGGCTGCGCGCGTATCTGGACCACGCGCCGCAGATGCTGCGCTACATAGAGCGAAGCACCAGGCTTAAGTATCGCCCGATGCCGGACTACTCCGACTACTACCCAAATCTGCCCGGCTCAAAGTCCGGCTATCGCACTCTCGATCCGATTCCCTTCAACGCAGCCGAGCTTGGCGACGACTTCGCGCGGATGCGGCCTCCGCAGCCCGGCACCCTGATCGGCGGGCGCGTTGCGATGACCGCCGGAGAAGCGCACACGCTCTTGTGCAAGGAGCGCGGATGGGTGGCCCTTCTTGTGCGCCGGATGGCGGCTTATTGGCTCGATCTGCCGTGGCGATTGCGGAGCAGACGCGATCGAAGGTTGACACTGGGCAGTGCGCTTACTGGTTCGCTGCGTCGCTCGATGATCGAGCGCAAGATCCCACTGTGGCTGGAGACTCCTCTCGATGCGCTGCTTTTTGATTCGCGCCGCGTCACCGGAGTCGTCGCGACCCGCAGCCGCGGCTCGATTCGAATCGCGGCGCGGCGCGGCGTGATTCTCGCGGCCGGCGGTTTCGAGCACAACCAGGCGATGCGCGAGCAATATCTCCCTAAGCCGACCAAAGCCGAATGGACGGTGACGCCCTCGGCCAATACCGGCGACGCGATTCGCGCCGCACAAAGCCTCGGCGCGCAAGTCGCGCTGATGGACCATGCGTGGTGGGCGCCGACCGTTTTTGTTAGCGGGCGCGAAAAGCGCCGCGCGGTGTTCGTCGAACGCGCGCTTCCCGGATGCGTGCTGGTAAATCGCATCGGTCGACGCTTCGTCGATGAAGCGGCGCCGTATAGCGACATCGTCTATGCGATGTATGCGGACCACGAGAAGAGCGGTGCCAATCTTCCCGCATGGCTGGTGTTCGACGCGGACTTCCGCCGCAAATATCCCATCGGTCCTTTGCTGCCGGCTATGGTGCGCCCTGACAAATCGCTCCCGGCGAGCTGGATCGGCACGGTCTTTTTCAAAGCCGATTCGCTCGATGCGCTTGCCAAGCAAATCGAAGTCGATGCAGGCGGCCTGCGCGCAACCGTCGAGCGCATGAAGCTATACGCGCAAAGCGGCGAGGATCAGGAGTTCGGTAAAGGCAGCAACAAATTTGACCGCTACTACGGCGACGTCAATGTACAGCCGAATCCGTGCCTGGCGCCAATCGCGAAGCCGCCCTTCTATGCGATTCGCGTCGACGCCGGCGATATCGGCACGAAGGGTGGTCTGCTCACCGACCAATTCGCGCGGGTCCTGCGCGGCGACGGGCAGCCGATTGCGGGACTCTACGCGACCGGCAACACTTCGGCAGCTGTGATGGGTCCGAGCTATCCCGGCGCCGGCTCGACACTCGGGCCGGCGATGACGTTCGGCTATATCGCGGCGCACCACTTGGCGGGGGTCTAAGATGTTGGAGAAACGGGTCTGTTTGGTGACGGGGGCGAGCCTCGGCGTTGGCAAGGGGATCGCGATCGCGCTGGGCGCTGCGGGAGCGACGGTCTATGTCACCGGCCGCAGCGGTAAAGCCGGCGATAATCCATTCGGCGGCACGGTGTTCGCAACCGCCGAGGAAGTCGCCAAGCGCGGAGGGCGCGGAATCGCCGTCGTTTGCGACCATAGCGACGACCGCCAGGTGCGCGCTTTGTTCGATCGCGTCGAGCTCGAGTCGGGCCGGCTCGACGTCCTGGTCAACAACGCAACCGCG
>DASXNP010000160.1:0-8867 GCA_036494985.1 Binataceae bacterium (SeqCode) | reverse complement strand
CGCGCGATTCCCGCGCGCCGACAGATGACGCTGCTCCAGATAGAATAGTTCGTGGCCGCGCGCCTGTGCTTCGAGCATGAAGGCGAAGGTGGTGTCTTTGTCGACCTCCACACGCTCGATTGGATCCATTATGATGGCGATCCTGTAGTTCACGTCTTGGACTCCCCGTTCGACTCCGCGACCGCGTTGGCCGCGACACTGAGGGCGGCCATCGCCGCGGTTTCGCTTCGCAAGCGACGGTTGCCCAAACCGGCGGACACGAATCCAGCGTCGTTCGCCGCTGCGACCTCCTCGGGCGTAAAATCGCCTTCGGGGCCGCAAGCAATCAAAATCGAATCTGACCGTGCCGACCTGACTATCGGGGCCAAAGGCGGGTGGCCGATCCGGCAGATCAAGCGAAGCGCGTGGTCTCCAGCTTTCGCCAGCAAATCGCCGAACTCAATCGGTTCGCTGATCTGGGTTGCTCGTGGTGAGAGGCTCTGCTTCGCCGCCGCGGTTGCCAATCGTCGCCACCGTGCGATTCGTGCATTGCCGATCGTGTGAACCAGCCCGCGCGCGCACTCGATTGGCCATAGCTCGGCGGCACCGAGTTCGGCGGCCTTCTCAACGATGAAATCCATCCTCGGGCCCTTGATGGTCGCGATGGCGAGAACAATTCTGCAGCCGGAACGGGCATCCGGCTCGCGTGCCTGCAACAATCGAACCTCGGCATGGGAGGGTCCGATGGATTCGACGAGTCCCAAATACTCCGCGCCACTATCGTCAATCAGCGCGACTTCCGAATCCGCAGTGAGTCTCATCACATCACGCAGGTGGTGCAGTTCGGACCCGACGATGCGCACGGACGCCGCCGCCGGTTTTATTCCGATCACGGCAAATCGAGGGGGGCGTTTCATTTTTGGAACACCAGGGTCGCCCAGCTGCGATCGACTGACGACGAAAGCGAACTGAGGTGACGCGCGTAGCTCGCGTTGACTGCCGACATTTCGCGCTTCAATACTCCCGAAATGATAAGGATTCCGCGGGGCTTTAGACGACCGATCAACTGGGCCGCAATTTCGATGAGCGTTGAGCTGACGATATTCGCGGTTATCAAATCGAATCGTTGGTGCAGAGTAGAAAGCGGCCGCACCGAAAAATCCACCTTGCCTGCCATTCCGTTCAGTCGCGCATTTTCTTGCGCGCTTGCTATCGCGATCTGGTCGACATCAATCGCGCATACTTTGGGAACTCCGAGCTTTATCATCGTCAGCGCTAGAATTCCTGAACCGGTACCGACATCGAGCGCGGACTGAAATCGTCTTGGCGTAGTCAAACGCTCGATGGTTCGCAACACTCCGCGAGTCGTCCCGTGATGACCCGTGCCGAAAGCCTGTCCGGGTTTAATGATAACTCTGAGTTGGCCTCCGTCCCCGTCGACATGCCAAGGCGGAGCAATCTCAAGGCGCCGGCCGATCCGCATCGGCTCGAAGCGCTTGGTCCACATCGTAGACCATCCGGGGTCCTGAATCTCCCGCCGCTCGGACTCGGCAGAGGATTCGGCCAGCATCCCTGCCGCCTTCAGGGTCTGTTGGACATCGAGCAGGGCTTTTTTTGTGAGCGAGGTGAAGTAAGCCTCCAGTTTGGTCGTGCGGCCGTCGCGCAACTTGGGCCTGAAGGGGGCCGCGATTGCGCACCCCAGAGCGCCGGCAGCAACTATCAAGCCCGCGGCGTCATCGGCAAGTGCGGCCGGAACGCGGAAGCACGCTTTAAGGTATCGTGGTGGTCTATTCCCTGCGGCGGCCATCGCGAATTCCACGATACGCGATTCTGAAATCCGATTGATACTGTGGAAACTACGCGCGGTGTGAAATTGCCCCCGAACCAAGCGCGGCGCTACAGTTAGAGAGTCTCTGCGATACGGTCGAATGCGCTTCATTCTCAACATCGCCCATCGCGGCGCCAGCGCTGACCATCCCGAAAATACCTTGGCAGCCTTCGGGGCGGCGATCGAGGCGGGGGCCGATATGTGCGAACTCGACGTTCAGCGAACCCGTGATGGGGTCGCCGTCGTGATCCACGATGAAACGCTCGATCGCACGACGACCGGCGCCGGTGAGGTGTCCGATTTCACCCTTGAACAAATCAGATCGCTCTACGCGCCCGCTAAGTTTCGCGATCGCCTCGTCAGTGAAAGGGTCCCCACGCTTGAAGAGGTCTTTGCGCTTACGCACGGACGATGCGGGCTAAATATCGAGATCAAGTGTGCGAATGTAGAGGACCAAATCTGCTCTTTGATTCGCAAATACGACGCGCATCAAACCGCCCTCGTGTCGAGTTTCGAGTGGGATACCCTCGGGAATGTCCGGCGAATCGATCCCGCAGTGCGGATCGGGCTGCTCGCCGAGCATCAACCCGACGGGTTGCTCAAGACCGCGAGCGAGATGAATGCCTATGCGATCAATCCCCGCCATGATCTCGCCACGCTTAGCTTGTGTTCGGATGCGCACCGCGCCGGACTAAAGGTCTTGGTATGGACGGTCGACGATCCGAATACGATGCGCAATCTAATCGCAACCGGCGTCGATGGCATAATGACCAATCAACCCGCACGGCTTACGAGCCTGATGGGGCACCATGGGCCGAATCGCGGCTGATCAGATAACCCAGCTCAAGGAGCGAGTGGACATCACCGAGGTAATCGGGGTGCATGTTCGCCTTAAAAAGGTAGGGCGCAACTTCGTCGGCCTCTGCCCCTTCCATCAGGAAAAGACGCCGTCCTTCTCGGTCAACCGCGAACGCGGATTTTTCTACTGCTTCGGATGCAGTGCAGGCGGGACCGCGTTCGATTTCCTAATGCGAATCGAAGGACTGAGTTTCGCCGAGGCGGCGCGATCGCTTGCAAATCGATGCGGAGTTCAGCTCGCCGAGAACGATGAACCGGGGTTGCCCCGGGGCGAGCGCGACTCGATGCTGCTGGCGGCCAGGACCGCCGCGGACTTCTTCGCTCATGTTTTGTGGGAGACGCGGCAAGGAGCCGATGCGCGCGATTACCTCAAGGGTCGCGGCATTACGCCGGAGAGCGCGCGGCATTTTGGAATTGGCTTTGCCCCGCCAGGTCATTCGCTCGCGCAAGCACTGGCGCGGCGAAATCTTCTAGAAGCAGGCCTGAGGATAGGACTCGTGCGAAAGGACGCCGGCAGTAATCGCGACGCGTTTCGCGCGCGCGTCATGTTTCCGATTCGAGACGCACAAGGTCGTGCGATAGCTTTCGGCGGCCGAGTGCTCGATCAAACCCTGCCAAAGTACATCAACTCGCCTGAATCTCCGCTCTACTCGAAAGCGCGCAGCGTTTATGGGCTGCATGAGGCGCGTGCCGCCATCAGCAAAAACGAGCGCGCCATCGTCGTAGAGGGTTACATCGATGCGATCGCGCTGGCCCAGGCGGGATTTCCAGAAGTAGTCGCGGGTCTGGGCACCGCTCTCACCGCCGATCAATTGCGCCTGGTGGGACGCTATACGCGCAACATATACGTCGGCTTTGATGGCGACGCCGCTGGACAGCGCGCCTCGATGCGGGCCCTGTCGATCTTCTTTGAAGCCGGCATTCTCGGCCGCGGCATATTCATACCGTCCGGCTTCGACCCCGACACCTTCGTCAGGGAAAAAGGTCCCGAGGAGTTCTCGAAGCTCATAGGCAACGCACGCCTGCTGGTCGACTATTATCTCGACGCCGAGGCCAGAACGGCGAGCGGTTCGATTGCCGATCGCGCAGCCGCGGCGGCCCGCGTTGCCGCAATGTTGCAGCGTGTCACTAATCCTTTCGAGTTCGATCTGCTGGCTCGGCGCGCAGGCGACCTGGGCGTGGGAGAAGCCGTCATCCGGCGCGAAGGGTTGAAGGCGAGGTCGGGCGCGAATCGGCCTGGCCCGCCCAAAGCCGCTCAAATTCGCCCGAGCCAGCGCCTAAGCGACGCGGAGCTGGGGCTTGCAAGCCTCGCCATGGCGTTCCCCGAATTGCGTGGCGACATCGCACGCAAGATCGAGAAGTTCGCCGATCCGACCGTGCGTGAATTAATGCTCGACTTGTGCGGCTCCGAAGACACTAGCGCCGAACACAATTTACGTGTGATGAGCTCGCTGCCCGAAACCTACCGCAGACGAATCATCGAGCAGCAAGTGATCTCGATAACCGAAAGCGCCGCAGATGCGCTTGAGCTCGCTCGCGACTACATGAACGCGCTGGATCGACGCGATCGAGCGCGCGCGGCGAAAGCGATGGCCCAGTCGGCGGCGGCGGGCAACGAACAGGAAGCCTTGGAACGTGCGCAGCAAACGATCGCGATGCGCCGCGGTGTCGCGAAGCCATGACCGCTTCCATTTTGAGGTGGACGAGGCCTTATACGGTGCTTTAAAAGTTGGTATGCTCATGGTTGATGCTTGATTGCGGGCCCATAGCTCAGCACGGTTTAGAGCTGCCGGCTCATAACCGGCTGGTCCCAGGTTCAAATCCT
This sequence comes from Binataceae bacterium (SeqCode), assembly GCA_036494985.1. Lineage (GTDB taxonomy): Bacteria > Desulfobacterota > Binatia > Binatales > Binataceae > DASXNP01. Next base: position 4,377 of record DASXNP010000160.1, on the reverse strand, counting down.
GGTGGGCCCAAGCAAAAGCCGAAAAATATCACCTATCGAATTACCACCGTGGAGTCTCTCGTCGCATCAGACGAGCGGACGCCGCCGATCTTGGGGAGGGAGAATTGCGCGAACAGATAAGCAGGCTAATGGGCCTGCAGACGCTCGACCGCGTCGTGCGTCAACAGGAAGAGACGCTGTCCCAGCTTAGCAGCCGCGTAACCGACCTCAGGGACTTTATCGAAAAATCGCAGACTGAATTCGATCAGTTCAAAGCGCGCGAGCAGCAGGCCACGCTCGGTCGCAAGCAGATGGAAAAGGCGCTGGCCGAGGGTGAAGCGCAGATTCGCACCAAACGAATGCGGCTCAACGCGATTCGTAATGAAAAGGAATTGGAAGCGCTTTCGTTCGAAGTCGAGTCGTTGAAGGAACACAACCAAAGGCTGGAAGCTGATCTGATTTCGCAGATGGAGGCGGCCGAGCAGGCCAGTCCTCGGATTGCCGAGTTGTCGACTGTACTGGCCTCGAAGAAGGAAGAGCTAAAGGCGGCGGAAAAGGAAGTCGCGGGAGAACTCGAGCAAGTCAAATCGACGCTCGTCAAGCAGCGGGTTGAACGCGACAAGCTCGCGGCGAATATCGATACGAGCCTGCGGCAACGCTACGAGATGATCTTCAAGCGGCGCAATGGTTCGGCGGTAGCGCTTGCGAAAGGCGGCACCTGCCTGGGATGTCGCATGCGCCTTCCGCCGCAGCTCTACAACGAGATTCAGAAATTCCGCCAAATTCACTTTTGTCCCAACTGCCAGCGCATTCTCTACTTCGAAGAAGAAAGTCCGGCGGCCTGATTCCGCTTGCGTAGCGCGCCACGGGCGCGGCGATGTTACAATCGTAGGCGCCGGAGTGAATCGGGCGGCCGCTCCCAGCGGGGGCAACCCGTTTTGGGAGAGGAAAGTCCGGGCTCCATAGGGCAGGATGGCTGCTAACGGCAGCGCAAGGCGACTTGCGGAAAGTGGCACAGAAAACATACCGCCCCTTTAGGGGTAAGGGTGAAATGGCGGGGTAAGAGCCCACCGGCGCGGGAGTGATCGCGCGCGCATGCCAAACCCCATCCGGAGCAAGACCAAATAGGAGGATGAGCTGCCCGCTCATGATTCCTCGGGTACGGTCGCTTTGATCCGGCGGGCAATCGCCGGGCTAGAGGAATGGCCGCCGCCGCGCCTTCGGCCTAACGGCCGCAGGGCAAGGCACAGGACCCGGCTTATAGATTCACTCCGGCATCGAGGGTCGCGTATCATCGCGATTGCTTGCGCGCCTGAACCCGGGGTGCCCCAAGCCGGCGTCGCCGGTGAGGTATTGCGCGAGCCGGGCCACTGCACGCAGATTATCTGCGCCGATTTGGATCTCCGGGGCAGTGATCAGGCTTACGTTAGACGGCATCTCCCGCGCGAATCTCCTGACGCGGTCGATTTCACTCTTTGTCAAAAGGGCGTAGTTGGCCAGAAACGAAGCGATTGGTGCCAACCGCGGATCCAACTGTTCACAATCATTCAGGCGCTTGATTTCATCTAGATGCATCGGCAGCGGGTCCGCCCGCTTTCGCATCTCCCGCCAGCTCTCTTCGTCGAGAAAACGGTTGATCACAATCGCCGAAAGCTTCAGCCGTTCGCGCTCCATTTCGTGTATCAGGTCGCGCGCCTGCCTGAGCCGGTCTTCTTCGGCAGTGGTGACCATCACGAAGTGAACGGAAGGCGCGCGCAGCAGCGCCTCGGTTTTCTTAAACCGGCTGATCACCGAGTCGATCGTGTCGGCGACCGCGGCGAAGAAATCGCCGATTGATGTGAGGACGTTCACACCCGCGAATCTTTCGAGTTCGCGCACGACGAAGCGCGCGGTGTTACCCGCCAGTTTCATCGCGAGATGACTCGCCGACGCGTACGGGGCGAACAGCATCCGCGCGGCTCGCGAATCAAGCAGGCGCGTAAGCCGCGCCGGCGCCAATATGAAGTCGAAGGCGTGGGAGGCGGGCGGGGTATCCACGATCTCAATCGCGAATTTTCCGCAAGAGTGGAGATCGTAAAGCTGTTGCAGCGCTGCGTAGGATTCGGATCCGGCGAACTGCTCCGTCAGGCTTCGATAGAATGGGTTCTGAAGCAATCGGGCGTGGGTCGCGGGGTCTTTGGCGAAGCGACCGACGAGATTGTCCCATGCGCCCTTCGAATCGATCACCATCGCGGACAGCTTCAAAGATTCGTCCAGCCCCGCCGCCCTCAAGCGTTTGGCGTCGATTGGCAATGGGGTTCCTCCGAGCTGTTCCAGTCCGAGCGCATCGCGCAGCCGCTTGCTCGGATCAACCGTAATCAGCGCAGTATCGAGTCGCCTCGACGCCGCCGCTACTCCGAGCGCGGTTGCGATGGTCGTCTTGCCCACTCCGCCGGTGCCGAGCAGCAAGATTATGTTGCCGTTGGAAAGAATCCGGTTCATTTCTTCAGCCGATCACGATCCAGTGCACTGTCGTTCGGCTCAAACTCCTCGTTCGAGGGAGGGATGGGCTTCAGCTGGCTTTGACGACGACCCACCTCGATCCATCGCGCGACTTCGCGTCGTTCGGCGGCAAGAAATTTCTCGACCGCGGCGCGCAATCCCGGATGGGCGACATAATGCATGCTGCGGGTAAGCGCGGGATCAAATCCTCGAAGCCATTTGTACTCGCCGCCCGCGCCGGGCTCAAAGCGCCCGATTCCGCTTTTGATGCAATGATCGATCGCCGCGTAGTAACAGACGTTGAAATGCAGGAACTTCAGGTCCTTGAAGCAGCCCCAGTAGCGGCCGCACAGTACCCCAGCTTTCTGCACGTTGAAGGTCGCCGCAATGAGTTCGCTGCCGCGAAAGGCACAGATGAAGCACAGGAAGCGCTTGAATCGATCGCGCATCAAATCGAAAAACGCGCGGGTCAAATACTGCCGCCCCCAATAGAGCTTCTCGATCGTCGAACGATAGATCTCAAACATCGGCTCGAAGATCGAGTCTTCGATCTCGTCTCCGACGAAGGCCTTGATCTCGACTCCCTGGCCAACCAGCGCCGACAGCTCGTGACGCACGGCGTAGCGGCGCTTACTTTTCAGAAGCGAAAGATAGTCGTCGAAGGTCGCATACGCAGCGTTGTTCCAATGGTATTGATATCCCCAGCGCTCCAGGAACCCGAGCTCTTTGAGACTCGATGCCTCATCCGCCTCGCAAAAGTTCACATGCACCGAGGAGAGTTCGTTGTCGCGGCATAGCGAGACGAGCGCCGACCCGAGGATTTTGATCGTGGCCGCACGATTGGCGGCGTTGGAAATCAAAAACCTGCGCCCACTGTGCGGCGTGAACGGGATTCCCACCAACATCTTGGGAAAATACTTAAGGCCGGCATCGTGCGCGGCTTCCGCCCATCCATGATCGAAGATGAACTCCCCCTGGCTGTGGCTCTTGAGATAAAGCGGACAAGCGGCCTTCAACCCTCCAGCGCCGTCGCGCACGATCAGATGGTACGGGGCCCATCCAGTTTTGCGAGTCGCGCTTCGCGAATCCTCGATCGAAGAGAGCCAGTCCCAATCGAGAAACGGGCTATCGCTCGCGCCGACCAATCCATTCCAGGCCTCGCGCGAGATCTTCGCGATCCCTTCGACGACCTCGACCGCAGTCTCCCTTCCACCGCCGCTCATTTGCTATTCTCAGCCGTGGGGCGACAGCGAGTTTGCACGGAATGTTCCGATGAGGCGATCAAGCATGGATGAGCGGATCAAACCGGTGACGCGCCGGGCTCGAATTGGCGACGACGAGGACAACGGCAGTTCGCGCGATGGCGGCACGGTAACCGAGCGGCGCACCAAACCGAAGTCGAAGACCGCGAAGCCGCCGCTTTACAAGGTAATTCTGCTTAACGATGACTATACGCCGATGGAGTTCGTGGTCGAGCTGCTGAAGATAGTCTTTCACAAGGCTCACGCCGAGGCCACCCGCATTATGCTTCACGTCCATCAAAATGGGATGGGCGTCGCCGGTGTCTATCCATTCGAAGTAGCCGAGACCAAAGTGCGATCCGTCGAAGAGTTGGCGCGCCAAAGCCAATATCCGCTCAAGTGCGTTATGGAAAAGGAGTAAGGGTCGCGAAATCCACGCCCCACGCTGGCCAGTTCAGTCGGCAACAGCGCCCCGACGCGCAGCTGCGAAATGACACGAGCTCGCCTATTGGCCGAAACTCCCGAGACCAGGGTGCTAAGCCAGATTCGCTAACCGCGGCCCGGACCATTGCCGGCAATCCGACTCCAATTCGGACCGGCTGTCTCACAGAGCTGCCAAATGGGTTTTGCTTCTGATTCAGACGTGCGCCTCGGTCCCAAAGCTCTCCTAGCAACG
>DASXNP010000159.1:0-3076 GCA_036494985.1 Binataceae bacterium (SeqCode) | reverse complement strand
GGCGCTCCTCGCTGTCTCCTCTCTAGATTGAGTGATACCAAGCGCGCCAGGTCGCGTCATCTTTCGGTTAAGCCGGTGCGTTGCTCAAGCTGCGGGTTTGAAAACTCAGTTGATCAAAAGTTCTGTCGTGAATGCGGAACTGCAAACGAGCACGTCTGTCCCGAGTGTGGCGCGACGAAAGCCCGCGATGCAAAGTTTTGCGGTGAATGCGGCGCTTCGCTCAATGTGGCCGATGGCATTAGCGCGCCGGAGGCGTCGCCCGCCCGGGCTTCCCTACCGGAGACGGCGCTCGTTAAACCAACCGAGGTAATCAGCGAACGACGACGTCTCACCGTCCTTTTCTCCGATTTGGTGGGCTCGACCCGGATTGCAGCGCAGCTTGACCCTGAAGAATGGCGAGAGTTGGCCGCCCGCTATCAGCAGATCGCCGCTAAAGCTGTGCTGCGGTTTGACGGGTATGTTGCCCAATACCTGGGCGATGGGGTGTTGGCCTTCTTCGGTTATCCAGTAGCGCACGAAGACGACGCCGAGCGCGCGGTGCGAGCGGGCCTGGCAATTATCGAGGGGGTGCTGACCTCCAACGCCACGGACGATACAGACCGCCTTCCAGCACTTGCGGCGCGGATTGGGATTCACGTGGGACCAGTTGTTGTCGGCAACTCGGATTTCAAGAGTGCGAACGTGTTCGGTGATACGCCCAATGTCGCAGCGCGAGTACAAGCCGCGGCCGAGCCCAACACGGTGCTCGTCAGCGCCGCCGTGCAAAAGCTCATCTCGGGTTTGTTCGTCGTGGAGGATTGCGGCAAACACGCGCTCAAAGGCATCGAGCAGCCCGTTCAGCTTTATCGAGTTGTCAATCCCACCGGAGTCCGTCGGCGTCGCATGTACGGCTCCACCGCTCACACCATAACCCCCTTCGTCGGGCGCGACGAAGAGATGCGCCTTCTATTGAGCCGATGGAAGCATGCGTGCGAGGGACACGGGCAGATTGTACTGATCGCGGGCGAGCCAGGGATCGGAAAGTCGCGCTTGGTGGAGCAGTTTCGTGAGCGGCTGGGCCGCCAGCCGCATGTCTGGCTGGAGTCTGCCGGGTCGTCGTACTTCCAAAATACGCCGTTCTACGCCGTTACCGACATGCTTGCAGGGGGATTCGCCGGGCAAGGCCAAGAGTCGGTCGAGGATAAAATCGGCTGGCTGGAGCAGACCCTGGAATCGTCCGGAGCCAATCTGGCTGAGACCGTTCCGTTGATCACACCGCTAATGAACCTGCCGGCGGTCGCGAAGTATCCACCGCCTTCGCTCTCGCCGGAACAGCAAAGGAAACGGCTTCTCACCACACTTGTGACATGGTTGCTCGGAACGGCGATGCCGCACCCGAGGGTCATTGTCTTCGAAGACCTACATTGGATCGACCCTTCGACGATGGAACTCACGCAAATCCTCGTTGAACAGAGCGCGACCTTGCCGGTACTGCTTCTCTACACGACGCGGCCCGACTTTCGCGCACCATGGCCGATACGAGCACATCATGCACAAATCACTCTAGGCCGGCTTAACGAAGCCGAGACGCGGGAGATGGTTACGGGAGCGGCGTTAGGCACCACGCTGCCAAACCAGGTTATCGAGACCGTCATAGATCGCACCAGCGGGGTGCCGCTGTTCGCAGAGGAACTAATCCGCCTGGTGTTGGAAAGCGAGGGGTTTTCGGCGGCGCGCCAGATTCCCGCGACGCTGCATGACTCTCTGATGGCTCGGCTCGACCGCCTCGGATCGGCCAAGGAGGTCGCTCAACTCGCAGCGGTAATCGGGCGCGAGTTTTCCTATCGGTTGCTTGATGCGGTTGCTCGGATACCCGAATCCGAGTTGCAAGCGGCGCTGGCGAAGCTGGCCGACGCAGAGTTGATCTACGCGCGCGGAAGTCCTCCCGAAGCCACTTATCTGTTCAAGCACGCCCTGATTCAGGATGCGGCATACGAAGCGCTGCTTCGGAGCAGGCGTAGGGAGTTGCATCGCGGCATCGCCCAAGCGATCGATGAAAGATTCACGGCGCTGAGAGAAGCCAACCCTGAAGTCCTCGCGCGCCATTGGACACTAGCGGGCGAAATCGCGCCGGCAATTCGTGAATGGGATAAAGCGGTAAAAGTCGCCGAATCACGCAACGCGCTCAGTGAGGCAATACAGAGCTGTCAGCAGGCTTTGACACTCTTTAGTCAGTTGCCGGAATCGGCTGAGCGTGACCTCTGGGAACTCGACTTTAGTCAGTCACTCTTGCGGATGCTTCAGGTTACTAGAGGATATGCGGCACGGGAGACCACTGAGGCTAGTGAGCGCGCCGGAGCGCTCGCCGAGAAGAGCGGTAATCTAAACAAGTTGATCCGTTGGGTGACCGCCAGAGGGTACGCCGCCTACAACTCAGGCGAGGTGCCCGACGCCGTTGCGCTGGCCGACCAAGCTCTCGGCCTTGCCCTTCGGGCAGGCAGTCCGACTACGCTGGGCTTCATCTATACCCTCCAGGTGGCGGCGCGCTATTCGCTTGGTGACCTTGCCGGCGCGGAACGGCAATTCGCAGCCGGGCAGAGTTGTTTCGACGCTCCTGGACTGAGACGGTTTCCGGGCGGCTCGGTGTATGTCTTTGGGATGGCGAGCTGTACTGCCTGGACCATTGGCCGTCCCGACATTGCACGCGAGCGAATGGCCCGTATGATAGCGGCGAACACGAACAGTCCTTACGACTCGGTAATCTCCGGCTTCATGTCTGCGATCGTCTGCGGCATGCTGGGAGAAGACGAACGAGCCGAGGATTTTGCGGCGCGGGCACTCGAACTATCAGCGAAGAATCAATTTCTTCAACTCTCTGCGACGTGCCAGTGTGTTCTCGGGGGAGCGCGAGCACGGCTGGGCAGAACCAGCGAGGGGATTGCACTTATTCAAGAGGGAATATCGGGTATGCACGAAACTGGCTTTCTCGTGAGTATCGGCGATTCTTTGACGGTGCTTGCAGCAGCCCTGGCGGATCAAGGCGCGATCGCGGAAGCACTCGAAACCGCGGAACGAGCGTTGCGGGCAAACCAAATCG
>DASXNP010000158.1:0-2297 GCA_036494985.1 Binataceae bacterium (SeqCode) | reverse complement strand
ATCTCGCGCAACCGCTTTATCGCGGGATTCGAATCGTCATACATGGGTGGATGGGCCATTAGGACCCCGGTGCCGGTTGCCACAGATTGAAGCTAGTACCCTGGTCATCGCGGCACGCCGCGCTCCATCCCGATGGGCTCTGTTGCGGCTCATCGGCATGGCCGCCGAGTTCGCGCACCGTAGCTACCGCCACCGTGATGTCGTCCACCTTGAACCAGACCTGCGGGCTCGTAGCGTCGTTTACATGCAGCCCACCCGGCGGCGTGGCATTTCCGATGTGCGCATATGGGTCGGTTGCCCTCTCAGCCTGGAATTCCCAACCGAACAAACCACCATAGAACGTTCGGCCGCGCTCGATGTCGCGGACCGGAATTGTGAAGTAACCCAAATCTCCGCGGCTCATTGTTCTGCTCTCCAAAAGTTTCGCTTTCTGAATGCGCTAATCCTCGATCGCTGCATCACTTCGATGCTTTGTAGGTTGCGATCCACCATGTGTTGCCGCTCGAATCCTTCACCCCGCCGACGCGATCGCCCCAAGTCTGATCGGATGGCTCTCTCACCGCCTTAGCCCCGAGGCTCACCGCGCGTTTGAAAGTGGCATCGACGTCGGGAACGTACAGGTAGACCGCGGCGGCCATCGATGGATCCGCGAAGTAGCCGCTGCCGAGCAGCAGGCGCGCATCGCCGATCTTCGCTTCAGCATGGAAGTTCCCCGATCCGTCGGGCGTCGGAGTATGCGTCACTTCGGCCCCGAAAGCGCGCTTGAGGAAATCGATCAAGTCGAGCTTCGCGTAAAGATAAGGAGTTACCGTCGTAAAGCCCTCTTGGATGTATTTTTGTTCGGCACTCATCGCGATGTTCCTTTTCGATCATGAAATTAAATCGGCACGCCCTCGATCAAGCTCAGTCGAGCGGGAGCCGGAATGATCCGCGTCAATATAAAGCCGGCCGCGTCATAGAGCGAACGGAACTCCGCCTCCGAGCGCTGGCGGCCTCCGGTCGAGACTAGCATGTTGACGTCATTCGCAGCGGCTCCACGGCCGAGGTCAGTTTGATCTATGTGCGGAGGATAGATGCCCTCGGCAATCAACAGCTTGCCATTCGGTCCCATCGCGCGACGAATATTCTTCAGGATCGCGATCGCGCGGTCGTCGTCCCAATCGTGAATAACGTGCTTGATTATGTAGGCGTCGGCGCCACTCGGCACTTCCTTGAAGAAATCTCCGCCCAGCGCGTCGCAGCGCGATTGCAGGCCGGCTTCGGCGATCTTGGCGCGGGCTTTGTCTGCGGCGTGTGGTAAATCGAAAACAATTCCGCTCGGGTTGAGATTCGCTTTCAGTATGCCGATTAGAAGCGCGCCGTTGCCGCCACCCACGTCGACGAGCTTCCCAAACGACGCGAAATCGTAAGCCGCTGCTATCGCGGCTGCGGTGATTGGCGCGAAGGTCGCCATCGCTTCATCGAAAACCTTCGCCTGTTCGGGATTCGCCGCGAATTGTGCGAAAGGATCCGCATGCGGGGAATTGCGCCGAAATGCCGGCTCTCCGCTGCTGACACAATATTCAAGTTCCTTCCAACCGTCCTGAATCGCGACCCCCGCGAACAGCAATACCATCGACCGCATCGAGCCGGGGACCCCGGTGCGCAGAGGCTCACCGAGCGGGGTCAGCGCGAAGTTTCCGTTGTTTTGTTCCTCAAAAACACCGACGCTCGCCATCAACCGCATCACACGATTCAGTGACTGCGCGTGCGTTGCGGTAGCTTTCGCCAGGTCGCCATAATGTCGCGGCCCATCTGATAGCAAGTCAACGATGTTCAGCTTCGCCACCAGCGCGAGCGCCCGCGAGAAATAGTGTCCGACCGCCATTTGATAGAGTGGCGGTGGCGGACCGACCGGCGATTTGACTTGGTCCTGGATAGTCATGGCTCACCCCTGCTGCTTCATCATTTCATCGAGGCGCCTTTGCATTTCGGCGGGCGACACCTCTTCGATCCGACTGGAAAGAAACCAGACGTGTCCCGAAGGATCGACCACATGCGCGTTGCGATCGCCAAAAAATTCGTCAGTGGGCTCTTTCGCCGAGGTGGCGCCGGAGCTCAACGCTCGCTGGTAAACCGCGTTCACATCTTCAACGTAGAGATGAATCGCAACCGGTGAACGCGCGTTGCTGCCGATCGATTTAGGCGATAGAAATCCCATTTCGGGAAATTCGTCCGCGAGCATGATCAATGCGCCGCCGATTGTGAGTTCGGCATGACCGACTCTCCCATCGGGCATCTGCAAGCGCATTGTCTCG
>DASXNP010000157.1:0-1571 GCA_036494985.1 Binataceae bacterium (SeqCode) | reverse complement strand
GAAAATTGCGCCAAGACCTTCCAGCGAAGCAAGGGCGCGTTGAGTTATCGGCCTCCGCTCGACCTCTTCGCTCAGGCGTTCATCGTGCAGCCGAGTAGAATAGTCACGGGCACCGCCCAGTGTAGCGTTAGAAAGGTTTCCAACGCAAAGGATGGCGCAACGTTGGACCTCTATTGCAACAACTCGATAAGTTTCAGTCACTTGACAGTACGCATGAAAATATTGAGCGACACGGAATTGCTCTACCGATCTGGAGCCAGTACCTCGCTCGAAATACCATACGATAAATGTTCGTTGTAGTGCGGCTGGCAACAGGGCTAGACGAGCGCCTGCCGACCAGTCCGGCCGATTGCCAGGAGTCCGGTGAAGACCTAGTCTCGCACCTTTCGCAGTGACGGTTTCGTCTGCGGCGGTTCGGCGAGAAGCACCCGAGGGGCGACCCGATGAGTGACGCGATTCTGGTAATCAACGCCGGTTCGTCGAGCATCAAGTTTTCGCTGTTTGTGAAGCGGGACGAAGCACTCGATTTCTCTCTGGGAGGGCAAATCGAGGGGCTCTATACCGCCCCGCAGTTCAGGGCCAAGAGCGCAACGGGCGCCGTCGTCGGCGAACGGCGATGGGCAACGGGAGAAGCGCTCGGCCATGATGCAGCCGTTACTTTCCTGGCCGACTTTCTGCGACAGGAGTTTGGCGACCACTCGCTCGCGGCCGTAGGCCATCGCGTAGTTCACGGGGGTCTCGACTATGCCGCGCCAGTACGCGCGACCGCCGAGACCGTCGCGCGGTTGGAGCGATTGGTGCCTTTGGCGCCGCTGCACCAGCCTCACAACCTAGCCCCGATCCGCTTGCTGCTCGCCAACCGGCCGGACCTGCTTCAGGTGGCTTGTTTCGATACGGCATTTCATCGCGGGCAACAAGAATTGGCCCAGGCTTTCGCGCTACCCCTGGAAATCACGGAGCGGGGCGTACGCCGTTATGGTTTCCATGGCCTCTCCTACGAGTACATCGCTTCCGTCCTCCCTCAGATCGACCCAAGCGCAGCCGCTGGCCGCACGGTGATTCTGCACCTGGGCAACGGCGCCAGCATGTGTGCTGTTCACGGATGCAGAAGCGTCGCCAGCACGATGGGCTTCACCGCCATGGACGGACTGCCGATGGGCACCCGCTGCGGCAATCTGGATCCGGGTGTGATCCTGTATCTGATGGACGAACTCAAGTTGGATTCCCGAGCGATCGAAAAGTTGCTCTACCAGCAATCGGGTCTGCTCGGAGTATCCGGCATCTCCAGCGACATGCGCACGCTGCTCGCGTCCCATGAGGAGCGCGCCAAATTCGCGGTGGAATTGTTTGCTTACCGCATCAACCGCGAACTGGGTTCACTGAGCGCTGCATTAGGAGGGCTCGACGCCTTGGTGTTCACGGCCGGTATTGGGGAGCACGCCGCGCAGATCCGGGAACGCGTCTGCAAGGCGGCCGCCTGGGTCGGCGTACAACTCGATCCCGCCGCCAACGCGGCTGGCGGTCCACGGATTACCGCTGAAGACAGCCGAACAAGAGCCTGGGTAATTCCG
>DASXNP010000156.1:0-3400 GCA_036494985.1 Binataceae bacterium (SeqCode) | reverse complement strand
TTCAAACCGCCGGCGGTTTGAACTAGTATTGCGGGTCAGCAAACGCTTCGGAAACCCGCGACGATAGAGAGGGCTTATTTCTCAGGCGGCCACCACCCTTACTGACGACTCCTTCGAACTGCACTTCGATGACCATCGGCTGCTCACTAATCTGCTCGGGCAGCATGACGCGAATGTCAGAGCGATCGAGCAATCCATCGGAGTGCGGATCGCGGTCAACGGGACCGTGCTCAAAATCTCGGGCGGGCATTCGGAGCAGGCGCTTGCAGGCAAGCTGCTCGGCGAATTGTACGAACTGCTTAAGGGCGGCTATCCGATCTATGCCAGCGACGTCGAATACGCGACCCGGATTCTTCGCGCTGATCGCAACGCCGAGCTCAAAGAGATCTTTCTCGACACGATCTACATTTCTGCTCACAAACGCGTAATCTCGCCCAAGAGCATCCATCAAAAGGAGTACATCGACGCGATCAGGGACCACGATATCGTATTTGGTATCGGACCCGCGGGTACCGGCAAAACATATCTCGCCATGGCGATGGCATTGGCCGCGTTGATGAAAAATCTAGTGACGCGGATGGTGCTTTGCCGTCCGGCGGTCGAAGCGGGAGAAAAGCTCGGCTTTCTGCCCGGCGACCTTGCAGAAAAGGTGAACCCCTACCTGCGCCCGCTCTACGATGCGCTTCATGACATGGTCGACTTCGATCGGGCGCGGAAAATGCTCGAACGGGGAACCATCGAGGTCGCGCCGCTGGCATTCATGCGCGGCCGGACGCTCAACGATTCGTTCATTATTCTCGACGAGGCGCAGAACACCACCTCGGAACAGATGAAGATGTTCCTAACCCGGCTGGGTTACAGTTCGAAGGCGGTGATCACCGGCGACATCACCCAAATCGACTTGCCGAGCGGCAAGCTTTCGGGGCTCAAAGAAGCGCGCACCGTGCTCGGTAATACTCCCGGCATAAGGTTCGTTTATTTCAATGAACAAGACGTGGTGCGTCATCGTCTGGTTCAGTCGATCGTCACCGCCTACGAAGCCGCCAACCAGCAGCCCGCGGTCACCAAGCTCGGCGACGACGGCGGCGAGCCCAACCGATAAGTTCTGTCGGCCGCTTGATTGAGCGTTGAGTTCCGATCCAATGTGCCGGACCCCGATGGAAGTGTGCGGGCCCTGCGGGCCGATGCAAGAGTTCTGATGGGCCTGTTGGGTCTTGGCGCGCACGAGCTGTCGGTCGTAATCGTAGGCGATGCGGAGATCCGAGCGCTCAATTGCGAATTCCGCAACCAGGATCGGCCCACGGACGTGCTCTCCTTCTCGCAGCTCGAGACTAAAAGCGGCCGAGGGCGTAAAGGCAGACTGCCGGCGCAAATGAAGCCCGGCGATGCTATACCCGGGCGCGGCCGGCCACTCGGAGATGTTGTGATTTCAATCGAAACTGCGCGAAAGCAATCGCAAGAGCTGGGTCTGGCGCCGCGGTCGCGCCTGCGCACGCTGCTCATACATGGCATCCTGCATCTGCTCGGTTACGATCATGAACGGTCGCGATCGGACGCGAAAACGATGTTCGCCAAAGAGAGCGCCCTCGCAACTGAACTTCGGCGACGAGGCTTCAGAAGCGGTCGCTCGTCGCTGAAGACCAGGAAATGAGGCGTCGCGGATCGATCGCGCCAAAAGGACCGACGCCGCTTCAATTCATCAAGGCATCGCCAGCGCGCACCGCCGCCGTCGACCCCCCGCTCATATTCAAAGAGGTGACCGCATGACCGCGGACCGACGATTCGCCAAAACGCGCCCGTGTGGTTTGTCCCTTTTACGCGAAATTCGCGCCGCCCAAGCGACCCCCCGGACCCGGCGCCGTCGCAACCCCTGCGAGCGCTTCGGCGCGGCGCCCGATAAACGTTATGCTTTCAAGCTGGAGTGCGCCCCAGGGGTGATTTGTCTTCCATGGAAGAGACAGAACTGCTTCGGTCTGAGGAGCCGCTGGAGCGAGTCCCGAAGATTACGCTTTACCGGGGTCGCCCTTCAAATTGGAGCTTTGGGCGCGGGTGGCGTATCAAGGGCGAATTACCGCTTTCGAGCGCGCCGGCCGCCGCGCTACTTGAAGCCGCGGACGGCCTTGGCGGGTTCGATCAATTCAACCGCCGGTCGTCGTGCGCGGAGGTGACTTTCTTGCTCGAGAGCTTCGCCCAAAAGCCATGACTTACAACACCATGATGCGTTGGAGTCTCGTGGTGGCCAGCGGAGCCGCGCTCGCGCTCGCCTTTCCCAAGTTCGACTTGAACCTCATGGCATGGGTTGCGTTCATCCCATTGCTCTATGCGATTGCCGATCAGCCGTTGCGCCGCGTCTTTCTCTATTCATGGACACAGGGACTCGTTTGTTTCATCGGCTCGATCTACTGGGTGGTAATCACGCTGCACAATTTCGCGGACGTCGGCTACCCATTGGCTTCGCTCTTTCTCCTCATGCTGTCGGCGGTGATGGCAGTTTACTCGGGGATGGCTTTCCTAACCGCGGAGTTCGTCAGTCGTCGCGTCTTGATCCCCCGCTTCATCACAGTTCCGATCGCATGGACGGCGTTCGAATGGTTGCGAAGTTTCTTTCCGATCGGCTTTCCGTGGAACCCCCTCGGTAACGCCGCCTGGAACAACCTGCAATTGATCCAGTTTGCGGAAATGACCGGGGTCTATGGTGTGTCAGCCTTGATCATTTTCTTCAACGTAGTCGTATTCAGCGTGATCGCGGGGGGGCAATCGCGCAAAGCGCAGATCTGGAGTCTTTCGACGCTGACGGGTCTTGTCCTTATCGCCCTGACCTTCGGTAGCTACCGGATCGAGCAGCTAGAGCGTGCTGTGGCGGACGGCAAACTCAAGGTTGCGATGGTCCAAGCGAACATTCCGCAGAGCATCAAGTGGGACCCCGCCTTCCTGCCGACCAGTTTCAAGACCTATCTCGACCAAAGCCAGCTGGCCGCGCTTGAGCAGCCCGATTTGATTATCTGGCCCGAAGCGGCGGCCGCGTTCGTTTTTCAACCTTCGGACAATTATCCGGCCCAACTCGCGACTCATGCGATGTACCGCAGCCGCGTGCTCGATCTGGCTCGCGAGACCGGCCGGCCATTTCTGTTCGGCGCGCCGGCATTGAATCTAGATCAGCGTAAGATCGGCGAATACAACCGTGCTTACATGGTCTCCGACCACGGCGAGGTAGAAGGATTCTACGACAAGATTCATCTCGTTCCCTTCGGTGAATACGTTCCGATGCGCGCGGTCTTGGGTTTCGTCGTCAACCGGGTCATCGAGGGCTTCGGCGATCTCATCCCCGGTTCGCAACAGCCGCTATTTCCACTGAAGGGCGCCAAGCTTGCCGTGCTGATCTGTTACGAAAGTGTATTTC
>DASXNP010000155.1:0-5370 GCA_036494985.1 Binataceae bacterium (SeqCode) | reverse complement strand
CTGGCCGCGCTCTTGCAGGTGGAACAGCGCGTAGCCGGTGGCTATGCCTTCACGGTCGGAGACCATGGCGCCGTTGATCCGCGATTGGATTGGCCCGCACCATGGCGCGTAGCCGTTGAAGAGCGAGTGCATAATGCCCGTGCCGCGCGTGTCGGTAAGGAAATGGTTGCGAAAGCCGATGAGGCCGCGCGCGGGCATCTCATATTCCAGACGAACGCGGCCGGTGGCGTGCGTGACCATGGTCAGCATTTTGCCGCGACGAGGCGAGAGCAGCTGGGTCACAATACCGATGTGCTCTTCGGCAATGTCGATCATGACGAGTTCCATCGGCTCGAGGAGATTCCCGTCCTTCTGGCGAGTCACGACCGTCGGCTTGGAAACCTGAAGCTCGTATCCCTCACGGCGCATCGTTTCGACGATTACCGCAAGCTGGAGCTCGCCGCGCGCGATGATGCGCCATGAATCGGTAGTGGTTTCTTCGACGCGGATCGAGACGTTGCGGCGAGTCTCATAGTCGATGCGCTCGCCGAGCTTACGTGAGGTTACGTATTCGCCCTCGCGTCCGGCCCAGGGGGAATTGTTGACCGAGAAGGTCACCGCGACGGTGGGTTCGTCAACGCGGATGCCGGGTAGCGGACGCGGGTTTTCGAGATCGGAAATCGTATCGCCAATTGAAATGTCCCCGACGCCGGAAGCTGCGACAATATCGCCGGCCTGCGCACTGGGAATCTCAATTCGCTTGAGACCCTGCCATCCGTAGAGGTGAGCGATCTTACAGGCGACGAATGATCCGTCGGCCCGGCACAGAGTGTAGTTGCCCGCGGCGCTAATCGTACCAGCCGCGATTCGGCCGATGGCGAGCCGCCCGACGTAGTCGTTGTATTCGAGATTGTTGACCTGGAACTGGAGGCTGGAGGTGGGATCGACTTCGGGTCCCGGAAGACGCGTTATGATCGCTTCAAAGAGCAGCCTCAGATCGGTCTCGGGGCCGCCCGGATCGGTGCGCGCGAAGCCCGCGCGAGAATTGGTATAAAGCACCGGGAAGTCGATCTGTTGCTCGCTTGCGTCCAGGTCGATGAAGAGGGCATAGATTTCGTCGAGCACCTCGGCGCATCGCGCGTCAGCGCGATCTATTTTGTTAACGCAGACCAGGGCGGGAAGGCCCACTTCGAGGGCTTTTCTTAAGACGAAACGGGTCTGCGGCATCGGTCCTTCGGAGCAGTCGACCAGCAATAGGACCCCGTCGACCATTGAGAGCGTGCGCTCCACTTCGCCGCCAAAATCGGAATGGCCCGGCGTATCGACGATGTTAATGCGAGTCTTGTTCCAAGTGATCGAGGTGTTCTTGGCCAGGATGGTGATACCGCGTTCGCGTTCGAGCGCGAAGGAGTCCATCACGCGGTCGGCGACTTGTTCGTTGGCGCGGAAGACGCCGGACTGGCGCAGCATGGCATCGACCAGCGTCGTCTTGCCGTGATCGACGTGAGCAATGATGGCGATGTTGCGGATGTCGTTTCGGCGCATCTGGACTAGGCGGGTTTCATTTCTATAGTGAAACGCGGCTGAGGTGATCAGCCGCGCAAGGTTAATTGTGCCACGAGATCGGTGTTTGTGCTACCGGCCAAGATTCTCGCTGTCAACCGCCCGGCCTCCTTGCACCGCAGACCCAGCCGCGCGCCCCTTATCGCGCAGCGCCTTGAGCTCGGACTGGAGTAGGTCGATTTCGGCGACCAGGCGTGACTGGCGACGCCAGAGGAATGCCACGTACAAGAAGATCGCCAAGAAGATCAGTGTGTATGCGGCGAAAAGATAAGGGAAGTGATCCATCGGGCTAAGGCTGCCAATCTCCCAAGACCAGCGTACAGGAGGCGCACCGGGACACCGCTCTACCCGCCAAGGATTCGTCGCTTCGGCGACCTTTGCTTACGATGACTGGCAAATTGCTTCGCAGAGCTTTCTTACTGCGAGGACGCCGCCCGGCATGACTAAAGGCGAGCGGGTTTCCGGCGACACGCGGAAAAACAGTCATACCGCGATCCGGGAAGAAGACAAGCGCAAAAGGGCGAGCTCACGGCGCATCGCGAAGACACGCGAATGAGTGCGCAGCAGCGCGAAACGGAGCAACAACAACCAGGCGAACATCACGGCGAAAGCTAGGCCTGAGACAAGCAAGGTCGCGATCATGCGAGGATCTTGCAGTCCGTGCTCACCGCTTCGGGTAAGCAGGACGGCAGGATGTATCGTGCGCCATAAGCGGACGGAAATTATGATGACCGGCACATCGATTACCGCGGCTAGGCCGAACACGGCCGCAAAGCGGGCGACTTGCGGAGTGTCATCGGCCAGATTGCGCAATACGAGATAGCCGCCATAGAGAAGCCAGAGGATGAAGGTCGAGGTGAGGCGGGAATCCCACGTCCACCAAGTGCCCCATATGGGCTTAGCCCAAATCGATCCAGTAGCGAGAACCAACGTACAAAAAACCATCCCGATTTCGGCCGCGGCGTAGCCGAGGTCGTCCCACAGTTGCTGCCCAAGCCACAGATAGAAGGCGCCAGAAAGCGCGGCTAGGCCGAAGGCCGCAAAGGTAATCCAGGCGCAGGGAACGTGAAAATAGAAGATCCGCTGGACGATGCCGGAGTCTGCTTCGGTGGGGACGTAGAGGAAGACCATCCACAGTGAGGTGACGATCAGGGCCAGAGTGCCCAAGCCGAGAGAATTGGCAATTCGTTGATTCATTCGACGCGGAAGTGCCCCGCTACTCGCCTACAACATAGTCAAAGAGGAGGTAGCCCGCGACGGCATACAGAATGTCGAAGGCGATGATAATGCGCAGCCACACTGCGACGTCGGCGAGCGGCGCGCGAGAGAGGACCGCGACCGTGGCCTTGACGCCGCCGATAAGGGCCGGGACGAAGGTCGGAATGACCAGCAACGGCAGGAGGAGATCGCCGATGCGCGTGCGCGTAGAAATCGCCGCAAGCAGCGTGCCGATCGCGGCGAAACCGAAGGCACCGAGCAGGAGGATCGCGCCAAGGCGCAGTAGGGTTGTGGAAAAATCGAGGCCGAAGAAGAGCGCGACCAAAACCAGCGCCGCGGCTTCGGCCACCCCAATGAAGATGAAGGCAGCGGCGAACTTGGCCGCGAATATCGCACCGGTGTCGACCGGGCTGAGCAGCAGCGCGTAGATTGCACCGTCCTCGCGCTCGGCGGCGATCGCGCGGGACGCACCCAGCGCGCCCGAGAAAATCAATGCGACCCATAAGGTACCGGCGGCGGTCTCGGCGGACGATGGAGACGGGCCGAAGGCAATGACGAGGACGGTGAGGACCAGGATCGAGAAGACGACCAGCGAGATCGTGCTGCCCGCGCCACGCACTTCAAGAGTGAGATCCTTTCTGAGGATGGCGGCGATGCTACCCATGCTGCGATTTATGCCTGCGCTTTGCGCAACCGGTGCGGCGAACCGGATTCGATCGAGCCGAGGCCGCCGCTGGCGAGCTCCCAAAGCTCCAGCTCGATACCGGCGAGGCTCAACCGATCATGCGCGGTGAGCACGATCGCGCAGCCGCGATTCAGAGCGTCGGTGAAGATCGAGGCGGCGATCGCCACCGAATCGGAATCGATCGAAGCGAGCGGTTCGTCGCAAAGGATCAGATCGGGTTCGCCGACCATCGCGCGGGCGAGAGATAGTTTCTGCAGCATGCCGCGGGAGAGTTCGCGCGCGCGCTTCTCGGCCTGGTCCGAGAGCCCCACGCGGTCGAGCAAGCGGGCCGCGGCGTGGCGCGGATCGCGAATTGAATAGAGACGCCCGTAAAATTCGAGGTTTTCGCGCGCGGTTAGGTTGGGATAGAGCAGGCTTTGATGCGTCATCACGCCGATGCGGCGGCGAGTCGGACCAGAAAATCTCGGAGAAGTGTCGCAGAAAACTCGAACGCTGCCCCCAGTGGGCCTCAGTAGGCCGGCAAAGAGGCGAATCAGAGTCGACTTACCGGTGCCGTTGCGACCGACGATCGCGGCAGCGCGGCCGGCCCCGATCGAAAAGTCGAGATCGTGAAGGACGGGAGTCAGTCCGAAGAAGTGAGTAACGGCGGTGGCTTCGAGGATCGGCGCAGCCATCTGTCTGCTCCCCGATACCGCTTACGACGCTCGTTCCATCGAAGCAAGAATACGGCCGCACTCCGGACAGAAGCTAGCGGTAGACGAAGAAGGCGCGCGGGCGCCGCAATCGGGGCAAAAGCGAAAGCGCAGCGCCGAGTCAGTCGACTGATTAACCTTCAGTGATCGAGGCCGCAAGGCCGCCGACTTGACTGAAGGTCTGGACTTGGCGGTGGCGCTGAGGGCTTCGATAGCCGCCATCGCAAAGAGCGCGCGAGTTTCAAGGGGTGCGCGAAGCTCGGCAGAATCCGAATCCGACAGCTTGTTCATCGCGCGATCGAACTCGAGCTCGCGCAGGGCCGCTATCGCAAGTGCGCGATCGTGCTCGAGACGCGCGAGCTCATCTCCTCCAGCACTTGTGCGGCTGTGGTCGGAATCGAGCAGCAACGGAGCTGCTACGAAGATCGCTACGCCGAGAATGATCAGGGTTGCGGCCAGGTAAAGCATCAAACTTGGACGCTAGAAACGAAACAACAATCGCTACGACCTGATCCAGTGCTTTGGCCGCTTGGGCTTGGAATGGCAGAAGAGGAATTCAATAGAATCAACCGGATTAGAAGTCATCGCCCGCTATGGTGTGCAAGGGGTCGCTGTCACTCACAGTCGGTCGCGGAGGTCGAGTTGGAGGCGGCGGCGAAGGCGCGGATCAGTTTCGGGGGTGGCAGGAACTGGCGCGGGCGCTTCGGGAAGCGCGCGACGGTTCCATCGCGAGATGGCGGCGATCACTGCGAGTGCGCCTACGAGTAAGACGGCGAACGGAGTGATCCAAGCGAGCAAGTTGAAACCCTCGGTGGTCGGCGCGGAAAGGATCTTTTCGCCGTACTTGGCGCGATATGAGGCAAGTATTTGAGAGGTCGACAAACCGCGCGCGAGCATCGCCGCGATGTTTTTCTTGATCGGAATCGAGAAACTGCAATCCGGGTGATTGCAGTTGGCGACGGTCAGGCCGCAGCCGCATTGACAAGTCACCCCTTCGGTCACTTCCTGTAAGGTTGGCCTAGCGGCGGCGGAGGCGAAGCGAAAGCGGATCGAAGCGACCACCGCGGAGCCGAGAACAACGGCGGCGATGAGAGCAATGGTGAGACTAGACTTCATGCGCTTCAAACCGATTGCCTCAAATTGTGAAGCGCAGGGAGCGAGAAGGCAATCAGGAAGAATGGGGATCCGGTGGGAGAAATCGTTTTGCGTCGGTCCCCCGCCACACTTAGCCGA
>DASXNP010000154.1:0-7062 GCA_036494985.1 Binataceae bacterium (SeqCode) | reverse complement strand
ATCCATGTTCGCGCAACGGAGGCTCTGATTGCGCCGCGCGCTATGAAAGAGGCGTTGCCTTCCGACCCTAAAGTGATCGATACCGTCGCCGACGCCCGTGAGACGATTCGTGCGATCCTAACCGGACGCGACCCGCGACTGATGTGTGTGGTCGGGCCGTGCTCGATTCACGATCCGGACGCAGCGATCGACTACGCGAGGCGTCTGACGAAGCTGGCGGCGCGAATCGCGGGCGAGATCTTCATCACCATGCGGGTCTACTTCGAGAAGCCTCGCACCACCATCGGCTGGAAGGGACTCATCAACGACCCGCGCATGGATGAAAGCTGCGACATGCAACAGGGGCTCAGAATCGCGCGCGAGCTGCTGCTTGAAATCAACGGACTGGGCTTGCCGTGCGCGACCGAACTGCTCGACCCGATCACGCCGCAATATATTGCCGACCTGATTTCATGGGCGGCGATCGGCGCCCGCACGACCGAGTCACAGACCCATCGCGAGATGGCCAGCGGACTCTCTATGCCAGTCGGTTTCAAGAACACTACCGATGGAAACTTGCGGGTCGCGATCGACGCAATCGAATCTGCGCGCCATCCGCATTCCTTCCTCGGCATCACCCAGGAAGGCATGACCGCGATCGTGCGGACGGCAGGCAATCCCGACACGCACGTGGTGCTTCGGGGCGGGAGCAAATCGCCGAACTACGATGCGGCGAGCATCGCCGAATGCGAGCGCATGCTGACCGCCGCGAAGCTCGAGCCCCGAGTGATGGTCGATTGTTCGCACGCGCAGACCAACAAAGATTACACCAAGCAACCATCGGTGCTGGCTGCGCTCGTCGAACAGATAAGGTCGGGCAGCGCCGCGATACTGGGAGCGATGGTCGAAAGTAACCTTCGCGCTGGACATCAAAAGCTGCTGCATGATCGCAAAGCCATGGCCTACGGCGTGTCGATCACCGATCCTTGCATCGATTGGCAAACCACCGAGGTCTGTCTGTTGGCCGCGGCTCAGGCGCTGACCGGGGCGCGGCGAAGTTCACCGCGGTCATAAGAGCGAGCGTCGCGCGTTGTGGACGCGAACGTGGCGGCTACTGCCTGGCCGATGCGCGAAGTTTTTCGCTGATTTGCAGGGCATTGAGCGCCCGACTGCGCACTACCAGATACGAATCGGGTTTTCGAATCGCCTTGTAGCGCTGATCGAGCTTGGCGAAACTTTCGGAAAAAACCTGACGCGACTCGGCCAACGACCGCGCAGAATCTAGTCGGCGACCGTTTTCGAATCGAGCGACCAGCAGCGGTTTCAGATCGGCGGCGGGACGCTTGAGCTCGCGGGCAACGGTCTGCGCGCCTTCTTCGATAAGCGTAATGATGTCGCTCGCCATCCCGCCCAAACCGTCGAAAGCGCGATAGATCTGCTTGCGACCGGGTATCGAAGCCTTGCCGGGAGAGGTCTTCGCACGCGGCTTGCCATTGTATTCAACGAGTTTGTAGATGATGTCGAGCCAGGGCTCGTCGGCGCTGGTGACCATCGCGGTGCCGACTCCGAACGCGTCGATTGGCGCGCCTGCCTTTACCAGATCGGCGATGGCGTATTCGTCGAGATTGCCGCTGGCGAAAATCGCGGCTTCCTGCAGTCCGTTTTGATCCAGCAGCCGCCGCGCTGGGCGGCTCAGTGCCGCGAGATCGCCGCTGTCCAGACGGACACCCTGCAGCTTAAAGCCCGACGCGCGGAGATTACGGGCAACCGCCACCGCATTCTCAACGCCCTTGGGGGTGGAATAGGTGTCAACCAGCAGGGTGCTCAAGCCGGGAAAGACGCGGGCAAAACTCTCAAAGGCGGCGCGCTCGGTCTCGTGAGCCATTACGTAGCTGTGAGCCATGGTGCCGTAGAGCGGGACGCCGTAGCGGCGGCCGGCGAGGACATTGGAGGTGCCGACGAAGCCGGTCAGATAGCTCGAACGCGCAGCGATCAATCCCGCCTCAGTCCCGTGGGCGCGGCGCATTCCGAAGTCGACGAGGCGCCGACCGCCCGCGACACTGACGCATCGCGCCGCTTTCGACGCAATCAGCGAGGCCGTGCCAACCAGATTGAGCGCGATCGTTTCGAAGAGCTGGGTCTCGATGAGCGGCCCCCGGATTTCAAGCAGCGGCTCGTCGGCGAAGAAGATCGCGCCTTCGGCGAGGGCGCGTACCTCGCCCGAAAATCGCAGCCGCGCGAGGTGATCGAGAAAGCGCGCGGGAAAGAGCTTCAAGGACTCGAGGTAGGAGATCGCCGCGGGTCCGAAGTGAAACGCTTCAAGCACGTCCAATAGCCGCTCGATCCCCGCGGCCACCAGATAGCCGCGATTTGCCGGCAACCGGCGGACGCTCAGACTGAAGCAGGCGGCGTCGTTTAAGTTCTCTTCGAACAGGGCCGCCGCCATCATCAATTCGTAGAGGTCAATCAACAGTGAGGCTTCGTTGGGGTCGAAGCCGAGGTCGACGGTCATCGCCATCGACCCCTCAGTAGTAGAGCCGGATCGGGAGCGTCAGTTTACCGCCGTCGTACCGGAAGCTGGCTGCCTCAAAACTCGGAGGTCCCAGCAGGCCTTTGACGTTGTTGGAAAAGCCGTAGCCCTTGGTCGGCAGTCCCAACAAATCGAAGTCCATGTGGCCGTCGTTGTTAGTGTCGGCCAGGATTGCCATCGCATAGGTGCCGGGCGGGAGGCCCTTGAAGACGCAAGTGGAATTGTTACTGTCAATCGCCGCGCTGACGCCGGCAAATTTGGCGGACGCAACGCGCGGGAAGCCGTTCGGCGAATTCCAGACGGCACATCTGACTACCCCCTGGCTGCTGCGAAGGTTGAGCACTTGGGCTTCGACCACGTTCTGAGCGGGCGGGGCGGCGGGAGGGATGGGGGCCGCCGCGGCAGTTTGGGAGTAACCGGGGTTGCGGGCCAGCAGGATCAGCGGAGCGATGACTAACATCGCGTTCTTCAATCTCATTCGAACCTCTTTAGTCGGATGTCAGCGCTGCGGTTCGGGCGGGGACGGGGGTTTGGGCGGTGCAGGCAAGGGCGGCGGCTCGGCAATGATCCGGTTTTCCGAGCCCAGCCCGCGCATCAGAGAAGCGTTTTGGCGCAAGCGCTGATCGGCGAGATAGTTGATCGTTCCGGGCTCGTCGACCGTTCCGGCCTTTACGCCGGTCAACAGTTCGATGCCGTGATCAATATCGTCGATTGGGTAGATGTGAAAGCGTCCGGCTTCGACCGCGACCACCACTTCCGGATCGAGCATCAGGTTTTTGACGTTGGCGCGCGGAATCATCACGCCCTGGGTTCCGGTGAGGCCCACCACCTTGCAAACGCGATAGAAGCTCTCGATCTTTTCGTTGGCCCCGCCGATCGCTTGTACGTGGCCGTATTGATCAACCGAACCTGTAACCGCGAGATCCTGACGGATCGGCACGCCGCTTAGAGCGGAGAGCAGTGCGTAGAGCTCGGTCGAGCTCGCGCTGTCGCCGTCGATGCCGGAATAAGACTGCTCGAAGCAGATGCTGGCGGCGACTGCGACCGGATGTTCCTGGCCGAACCGCCCACGCAAAAATCCGCCGAGGATCATCACGCCTTTGTCATGGGTCGAGCCAGATAGGCGCGATTCGCGCTCGATGTTGATCACCCCGGACTGGCCAAGTGCAACCGTGGCGGTGACCCGCGAGGGCTTGCCGAACATGTAGCCGCCGACATCGAGGACGGCCAGTCCGTTGATCTGGCCAACACGGCGGCCGTCGAGGTCGACGATTAGGGTACCGTCGACGATCAAGCGGCGGATTTCCTCCTCGATGAAGTTCAGCCGCAAGACACGTTCGCCCAGCGCTTTCTCGACGTGACGCGCGACGACCTCGGGGGCTCGCTCGGCGCGGGCAAAGTAGGCCGCTTCGCGGGCAAGGTCGTCGATCGATTCCATTTGGGTGACGACGCGGCGGCGGTCGCCAGCGAGTCGCATACCGAACTCAACCAGGCGGGCCAGCGCCGCTCCATCGAAGGGTGGCAGACTCTCGTCCTTAGCCAGCCGGGCGATGTTGGCCGCATAGTGGCTGACGGCGCTGGGCTCGGCTTCGATCACCGGGCGGACTTCCGCCTTGACCTTGAACAGAGACGCGAAATCGTTGTCGTAAAAGTACAACAGGTTGTAGAGGTACGGGCCGCCCAGCGCGACGAGCTTGTTGTGCACCTCGATCGGCTGAGGCTTGAGACCGCTTAGCGAGAAAAACGGAAACGGCTCGAAGGTTTCCGGGGTCATCGAACCGGTCTTGAAACTGCGCTTTAGGGTCTGCCATACGCCGGCTTCCGTGATCGCATCCTCGAGATCGAAGATGAGAAACCCGCCGTGTGCGCGAAGAAACGAACCGGAGATGATGCGGGTGAAGTTGGTACTGGAACGGCCGAACGGATCAGCCCATCGCTCGATCGTGCCGAACAGGTTGCGATAGGTCGGGGCGCTTTCGCTGATCACGGGTGCGCCCTTCAACTCCGCGTTATCGACCAGCAAGTTGACTTCGTACTCGAATATCCGCTGCTCTTCGGAGGCGCCGATCGCCAGGGGAGCTTCGGGGTTCTCGGGCGAAGCGGGGTTGCGCCGAAAGCGATCAAGGTGCTGGAGCATATGAGCGGAAACCGCCACCAGGTAGCTGGCCACCCGGGGGTTGTCGAAGCGGCGGCTGATTGCGTCGACCGCGGGCGCGATCAAACGTCCGGCGAAGGTTCGTTCGATGGCGCGGATATCTTCGATCAGCTCCCTCATCATTTCTTGCTGCTTGAGCAGCAAAGAGGCCATTTCGTCCTGCAACTCGGCTTGCGCTTTCGCGATCCGGCCGCGCTCGTCCTCGCTCTTAGCGCTCATCGCCTTATTCAGCGCCTCGGGCGATTCGGGCATTTGGCCATCGATCAACGGAATGAAGAGGACCTGCCCGCTGGGCGTGTTCTGAACGGCGAAGCCGCGCTCGCGCGCCCGCGCATCGAAACCGCCGAAAAGCTCCTGCGCGCGGCGGTTGTATTTCTCCTTGAGCGCGGTGCGTTCCTGGTCGAAATCCTGATGCTGAAACGACTTGGGCAATTGGTCGCGCACATAGTCAACCAGCTGGTGCATCGCCGTGCGCAATTCGCGGCCCTGGCCCGGCTTCAGGTAGATCGCCGACGGGGATTCGGGCGCATCGAAGTTGTTGACATAGACCCAATCGCCTGGCGTCGGCAGCGTCGCGGCTCTTTCCTCGAGCAAGCGCGTGATCGACCGGCGCTCGCGCTGATTGCGCATCCCGCTGACGTAGAGGTTGTAGCCGGGGGCGTCGATGCCAATCGCCAGCCGGATCGCGTCGATCGCGCGCTGCTGGCCCAGCAATTCCCCGCTGTCGGTGGAATGAGAGGCTCGCTCCAGTTCATCGGGGCTAAGCGGCGGCAACCCTCGCAGATCGGAAGCAGCCAGCTCACCCGGCGGCGCAACCAACTTAAGGTGCGTCGCGGAATGGGCTGAGTCCGGCGCGGGGGGTTCGGGCGGTGCGCTCATAGGCTCGTTTCCGAATCGCGGTTTCGATGCCGCGGGCTGTAGCCAAGCACAAGCAACAAAGGAGTCAATCCGTGGTCTCGATATGGACCCGCCGGCGCCCTCCGCCACGGGACTTCTTCGGCAGAATTGCGGTTAGCGTCCCCGCCTCCCAGCGCGAAGTCGCCTTGTCGGCGTCAACTGCGTCGGAAAAAGTGTAGGACTGCTCAGCGGAGCCATCGGGAGTCGGCATCCGTACGGTCAAATGGCGCTCGGAAGCCTCGATTTCAAGCCCTTCTGGTCGCACTGGGCCGGTTGAAATGCGGATTTCGTAACGGTCGCCAAAATCCAGCACCAACGCCTTGCTCAATTGGGACTGCGGTTCAATGCGCCACCGCGCGATGAGCATTTCATCGAACAGCTCATCGAAGGCGCGATCGAAGTCGCGCAAATCAATCGGAAAAAATCTCGCCACGCTTCTCCTATCCCAGTCATGAATCTTAATTGCTCGTATGCGCCCGCGTCGATAGCAAGCGGCGGATAAATTTAGTCGCTGCCCGAAACCTGGGGCCGCTGGGAAGCGATCCTTGCCAGGTTCATTTGGATGGCGCTATTCTCCCTTCATTCAGTGCCTACCATCACCAAGATATTGGCCCCCACGGATTTCTCGGAAGATTCGGCCCGAGCCCTAGAATACGCTGAGGAGATTGCTCGCAAGTTCGGCGCAGAGATCGTCATGATTCACGTCGACCAGCCGCTGGCGCCGGTGATTATCGCGCCGGAATTCGGTACCGGATTCGACATGGGCGCCGTGAGCCGTTTGGCCGAGGAGCAACGACTGCTGGCGCAGCGGGAACTGGACACGATCGCGAGCCGCTTGCGCGAAGCGGGTCTTAAATCGCGCGGCCTGCTCAAGGTCGGCGCTCCGTTTCTGGAGATTCTAACTGCCGCCCATAGCGAAAACGCGGACCTCATCGTAATGGGCACTCATGGACGTACCGGGCTGGCTCACGTGCTGATGGGGAGCGTGGCGGAGCGGGTGGTCAACCGGGCGAATTGTCCGGTGCTGACCGTGCGCCATCCCGATCGCAAACTAAACCATCGTTCTTAGCAAAGCGGCGCCGGTTCGCAGTTAAGGTTATCTCTCATTGCGCCACTTCCGGTCGGCGCGCCGCCCTGCAATCGTCCAAGGCACGATGGCCACGGCGTTCCAACCCTGCCCGGATCGCGGAAATCTCGGTGGCGGAGGGGCTTCTCTCGGCCTATCGCGAGAACCTCCAACTATACGTGCCCAGTGCGTTCGCCCTTCGCGGCCGCCAAGCCGCAGTACGCTCGGAGCACGCAAAAACCACCGCGTAAGTTGGCCCTGCTCGAAGGCTTTCATTTGGGAATCGGGGGGATGCGGCGAACTGTTGCAAGAGGGCGAATCGGAGTTTGATGCTAGTCATGCCCTTGCCCTGGGGTTGATCGCAGGCGAGCTCTATGGGCGCAAGCGACTCTCTAATCGATGTGTTCGTATAATGGTGTAGATTCCAATTGAATG
>DASXNP010000153.1:0-4199 GCA_036494985.1 Binataceae bacterium (SeqCode) | reverse complement strand
CCGCGAACCATGAATTCGTAATCAGCGAGCCTTACGTTTGCGTGTCCAATCGGGCAAGCTTAAACTCGCCGCAGTAACCTAGCCGCTGATTGGCGCAATCGAACCACCGAAAGCTCCAAATGCACAACGTGCTTAATCCCGCCGAGATGGCCGAATGGATCACGGTGTGGGGTTATACCGGCATCTTCATTTGCATCTTCATTGGCAACGTTGGCATCCCCGTGCCCGAAGAAACCGTCCTGCTCGCCGCTGGCTTTCTTACCGCCCGCGACATTCTCGATTTTCGAATCGTAGTCCTGGTCTCGATCGTCAGCGCGGTGGTCGGGGACAACTTCGGCTATCTTGCCGGGCGGATTGGCGGCCGCAGGCTGCTCGATCGG
Source organism: Binataceae bacterium (SeqCode) (assembly GCA_036494985.1). GTDB lineage: Bacteria > Desulfobacterota > Binatia > Binatales > Binataceae > DASXNP01. Next base: position 3,819 of record DASXNP010000153.1, on the reverse strand, counting down.
CTCGCGGGCGGCTTCGAGTTTGTCCATCGGCGCTACGAACGCTTCAAAATCTTCTTCCGCCAGCATGGCAACAAGACCGTCTTCTTTGCCCGCTTTATTGCGGGCCTGCGCTTCATGGCTGGCCCGATGGCCGGCTCGGCTGGAATGCCCTTCTGGCGGTTCTTCGGATGGAACGTGCTAGGCGCGGTCGTGTGGTGCACGGCGATGGTCTTGATCGGCTACATTATCGGCGACCAATGGGATCTGGTTGCACCCGTGATTCATAAGGCCGGCCATTGGGCGACCGCCGCGATCCTGCTGGTTGTACTTGCAATCTATCTGTTCGTCCGTGAGCGCAGATCGCCCAACGCCAGCTCCTAAAAGTTGGCCGCTGCTTCGAGCGCGCATTAGGCTGGCCGCGGGGATCGTTCTCATCGCCGCCGGATGTCATCGCGGCAGTCGCGTTCTGAAACTCCACTACATTCCTCAATTCGTTCCCGGCACCCGAGCCGTCTTCGCGCCAAAGCGGATCGCTGTCGCGCCAAGCGGGGTTTCCTTCGCAACAGCCGCCGCCTCGCGGCCCGTTTCCGAGTTAGCAGTCGGCACAGTGTCCGATGAAGACGGCAATATCATCGCCCGGCTCTCGGTCTCCGATCCCGGCACCCTCCTGAGCAACGCGCTGCTTGCAGCGCTCACCGATTCCGGGCTCAAGCCGTCGCTGGCCGATCGTCCCGATGCCGTAGGTTTCGGCGTTCTCAAACCTCCTCCCGGCTTCGACTTCTTGCTGTCGTGCGATCTGGCCGGCATCGCCGTGAACCAGCGTTTCGGTGCGCAACGCACGGTTCATGGGCGGGTTTTCACGATGCGATCCTCAGTTGAAATGGCGTGTACTCTCCGCGACCGCGCGGGCCGCTCGGTCTTCACGGCGACCGTCACCGGCGACGAAAGCGAACCGCCAAAGCCCCTTGGCAACGAGGCCTTCCTACCCCTCGAGACCGATCCCGCCGAATCGCTATCGGTTGCCCTATCGCGCGCGATCGGCGGCTTCGTTCTGATGCTCAGGGACCGCGCCGCTCTGCCACCCTCACCGTGATCTGAAAACCGGGCGACGATTCCGACCGGGCCACGACGACGCTGCTCTCCACCTGTCCGCGCCCAAGGCTGGCGAAGCGAGCTAGCCGAGGCGGCGCGCGAAGTCGCGCCGCCTCGGCAGCGAGACGAACATTATTTGGCCGGAGTTAACGTGGCGAACAGACCATCGCCCTCATTGACCAGCCCCGCGGTGAAGTAGAGCACGCCCGAGTTGGCGCCTTGCGCGTCTCCTCCAAAGATCAACCCCCAGACCGAATCGTTGACGATGATGTCGTTTTTCTTGTTTCTTAGCCAGTCGATGAACCCGCCCGTGGTAGGATCCCAGCCGCTGATCGTGCCGTCACCGAAATTAGAGATCAGGATGTCATTGCTGAACAGACCAAACTTCACCGGCGCCCGCGTCACGCCCCACGGCGCGTTGAGCACGCCAGCACTGGCGAAGCGCTGCAAAAGCTTACCGTTGGTGTTGAAGACGTCGACGAAGCCCAGTCCTGCACCGTGGACGGGGTCATGTTTCGCCGTGTCCTGTTCGGCATAGGTGACCCAGATATCGCCGGCGATGTTTTGGATTCCAAAGGGCGCAAAGGTCTTCGGGATCGCGACGTCGTGGAAGGCCGCGGTTAGCGTGTCATCCAATCCAAAGGCGCTGTTCCAGGCCACGACCCGGCGGTTTCGAAAATCGGTGGCGAAAATAAAGGTGTCCCTCGGGTTCGTACCGATCGCTAACCCCTTGAACACCGGGCTGGTCTTTTGGTCGCTGTCCTTGTTGTCGATTACAAGCTGAGCTGCCGTGATTACTGCTGGATTTCGTGAAATTACCCGGTGCCCAACACGAGATCGTTCCGTCCTCGGTCGCGAAGATGAAAATACAACTGGTCCCGCTGGGCGCGTTGAACAACAGCGGATTGCCTTGCCAGACTATACCGTCGGGCGTTGCGGTAGCGCTCCCCGAGATACTCGCCGCCGGGATCGTCACCTTCGGCAGCGCAGCAACGCTCTGGCCTGCGCCGTCGTAGAGGGACGCGAAGCCGCTGCCGTTGTCTGAGATCCAAAATGGTCCCCCCGCGATGTTCGCGATGCCCCAGGGATTGAGCAGAATCGGATCGTTACTTGGTGCCCCGGCTGCGCTGTTGTTGTCCGACACCAAGTTGGTCTGCAGATAGTGGTTTTGCGCCGAACTAACCCCCGAGATCAGGCCGGTTAAAATCAGGCTTAAGCCGAGCGATAAAAGCGATTTCCCCATTTCCTTGTCTCCTCTCGCGACCTTTGAAAACCAATCCTGCCACGAAAGCGTCGTTTCCAGGCGTCCAGCTGGCGCCCTCCCGAGACGCGAAAAAGCCCGATCGCGTTACCGCAGGTTTGCGACCCGCAGGCGTTCGGTGGCTTCCAGAAGCCGACCCGCTCATGGAAGCGTCGCTTGCGAAATTCCCCCGGCAGACTCTGAGAATGCCTTTCTGCCGGTAGTCTTTTAGTTCAAATCGGGCAAAGGTTACAAAGCTCCGAAATTTAACCCGACACGCGGTCGCGATCGGCTAGCCGAACAGGGCGTCCATGGCCGCCATCGCCGCGTAAGCGCAAATTCTTCCAATGATTCTTGCTTAGGCCCTGCCCGTCGGCTTGCCATCGGTCCTTCGGTTGAGAGTGCGGATTTGTCGTCCAAATCAGCGTTCCCTGCCCCCCTCCTCAAGTAGCGATCAGGGTGCCATCCGAGCGACAAACCAGTGGTTTGACCGCGGATTTCAGATCATTAGATTTTAAAAAGAGATTTAAGCCCGGATTTCCATTTTCCAAGTGAACTATCAAGTGGATAAAGTGCGTGGAAGGCCCCTGATAGACGCGGGTTTGGATGCGGTCGGGGCGGCGCGGAGGTTGAGCGGCGGTGGGTGAGACGCAAAATCGACCCTTTCAGCTCTCGTTCAATAGCTCTTTGAAGATTGATTTCCAGGGCTCACGGGTGACCTCGGATGGTGGCTTGGTCCTGGTGCAGGAGCTGGATGAACGCTTGGGCTTCGAGGAACTGATTGCCCCGCACTTGGCCGACTCACGCGGAAAGAATAGCCAGCTAACGCTGGCCGACTTGCTAAGGCAATCGGTCTACAGCCGGCTGGCGGGCTACGAAGACCTGAACGACGCGGAGCGGCTGTCGCAAGATCCGACCTTCCGGCTCATCGGCTCGAAGAAGATCTGGGAGCGTGGCGCAGCGTTGACCTCCCGTTGCAGTCCTTCGAGACGGAACTGCTGACGCAGGCCGACAACCTCGCCGGTCTGGTCGCGCTCAATCGTGAGCTGGTCGGCAAGGCGGAAACCATCAATTCATCCCACCGGGTAGTGCTCGACATGGACGGCACCGAAATCCCGGTGTACGGCCAGCAAGAGCAAAGTGCCTACAACGGCCACTTCGAGTCCACCTGTTATCACCCGCTGCTGCCGTTCAATCGCGAGGGTGACTGCCTCGCCGCCAAGCTCCGTCCCGGAAACGTCCACCGCGCCGAAGGCTGGGCGGAATTGCTGCTGCCCGAGATCGCGCGCCAACAGCAGCAGGGCAAAGGGGTGGTCTTCCGCGCCGATGCCGCCTTCGCCAAGCCGGAGATCTACGCGGCGCTGGAAGAGCGGGATGTGAAGTACGCCATCCGTCTCCCCGCCAACGACAACCTGCAGCGGAACATTACGGAACTGTTTAAGCGGCCAGTGGGGAGACACAGTTACTGACCGGTGGTCTGGTTCAAGAGCTTTCTCTATCAGGCGGCG